>DAICYU010000435.1 GCA_027311485.1 Acetobacteraceae bacterium | reverse complement strand
ATCCATTGCGGTTGGTCCAAGTGTGGGTAGGTATCTGGTGGATAGGTATTTCACGGTCTCTGCAGTAACCCGGGCCGCAGCCGCCTGAACCTCGGCTGCGCGCAACGAATGTGCGCGAGCAGGGGAACCGGGCGGCTGTATTTGCGCTCCCGCCCACGCAGCGGGGTTGGATGATGCGTGGCGTGGACACGGTAGATAACGAGTTTGAGGTTGGTTTCGACCAGCGGTTCGAAACGAATTGGCACCGTGCAGAACTGGTTGGCCGTTTCGTCATGGCGGCCTTCGTGCTGAGCGCCGGGTTTGGGCTGCTTGGACGCGGGCCGTATAGCCATCGAACCGTCCAATCGGCCGACGGTGCGCTGCGGGTCGACTACGAACCGATCGCTCGGCACAGCACGACCACGACCGTTACCGTGCACATTCAGAACGGAACCGGTAGTGATCAACCGGTACGACTGTCGCTGCCCCAGCAAGCCATTGAGCCCATGGGCTTTCAGCATGCGGTCCCGCCGGCCGACGGCGCCACGATTAACGACGCAGGCATCCGGCTGAATTTCACGGAACAGCCGCATCAGAAGAACGCGCTGGTCCGGCTCATGCTGAAGCCAACCGCGGTGGGGCTCGTGCCAATGCGGATCAGCGACGGACAGGAAGACGTCCGGTGGACGATGCTGGTGGTGCCGTAATATGCAACTGATTTTCCGTGCCGCAGCCGCTTACTGGGTCCTCCTGTTCGCGGTTCGCCTGATCGGCCGTCGCACCGCAAGCCAGATGGCGCCGTTCGATCTGGTGGTTCTGTTCCTTTTCGCCGGCATTACGATCACCGCGGTGCTGGATGACGACCACAGCATGGTGGGCGCCTTCAGCGGTATCTGCACCATCGGGCTGATGCGGCTGGAACAGGTGCGCTACGCGGTCGCGGAACGGGACGGCAAGATCTCGATCGTGCAGGCCGAAGCATGAGCGGCGCGATGGCACGTGAAGCAATCAAGACGGACATCCCTGCGCGCATGGACCGTCTGCCCTGGAGCCGCTTTCATCTGCTGGTGGTCATCGCCCTCGGCGTTACCTGGGTGCTGGACGGGCTGGAGGTCACGATCGTCGGCTCGATCGGGCCAATCCTGAAGGACAAGCATACCCTGGCTTTGACCGATCAGCAGGTCGGCCTGATCGCCGCTTTCTACGTCGGCGGGGCCGTGATCGGGGCGTTGGTATTCGGCTGGCTGACAGACCGATTCGGCCGGCGCCTGATCTTCAACATCACCCTGGGCATCTACATGGCCGGTGTGCTGGCCAGCGCGTTTGCCTGGAACTTCTACAGCTTCGCGCTTTTCAACTGCGTCACCGGGCTGGGCATCGGCGGTGAATATGCCGCCATCAACTCCGCCATAGACGAGCTTATTCCGGCCCGGCTGCGCGGCCGGGTCGATCTTATCGTCAACGGCAGCTACTGGGCCGGCGCTGCATGCGGTGCCGGCGCTTCGCTGCTTCTGCTGTCCGGCAAGCTGGTGGCCATCGATATCGGCTGGCGTCTGCCGTTCGCCATCGGCGCGGTGCTCAGCGCGGGTGTCCTGTTCCTGCGGCGGTTCGTGCCGGAAAGCCCGCGCTGGCAGGTGACGCATGGGCGGGAGCAGGAAGCCAAGGACACAACGGCCGATATCGAGCGCAAGGTTGGCAAGCCCCTGCCGGCCGCGAAAGGCACGCTGGAGGTGCATCCGCGCAAAGTCTTCGGCTTCGGGCTGATCCTGCGCTCAATGCTTGGCAAAAACCTCGGGCGCAGCTTCCTGGCGCTGACGCTGATGGTGGCGCAGGCGTTCCTGTTCAACGCGGTGTTCTTCACCTACGGGCTGGTGCTGACACGCTATTACCACGTCTCCGATGCGCGGGTCGGCATTTATATCCTGCCGTTGGCGGTAGGGAATTTCATGGGGCCGGTTCTACTGGGCCACCTGTTCGATACGGTTGGACGCAAGAAAATGATCGCCGGCACGTATGGTCTGGCCGGCATCCTGCTGGCGGGGGTGGCCGTACTGTTCGGCGCCGGCATGCTGAGCGCCTGGACCCAGACGGCCTGCTGGATGGCGATCTTCTTTGTCGCCTCGGCCGCGGCTAGTTCCGCCTACCTGACCGCCAGCGAAATCTTCCCGCTGGAAACCCGGGCCATGGCGATCGCCCTGTTCTACGCTTTGGGCACATTGATTGGCGGTGTGACCGCGCCAGCCTTGTTCGGGCATTTGATTGGATCTGGTCATGCCTGGGCCGTGGCGGGGGGCTACGCTGCTGCGGCGGTCCTGATGCTGGCGGCGGCTGTCTGCGAAGTGTTCCTGGGCGTGGAAGCCGCCGGCAAGTCATTGGAGGATGTGGCGCAACCGCTGTCCGGAAGTGCTTGACGCCGCTGCGGATGCACCCTTTTTCGAGGCATGAACACTTTGCTTCGCCGGACTGCTGTCGTTTTATCCGTTCTGTGCGCAGGCGCCGGCACACCGCCGACGCTGTGGGCGCATCCGGAGCCGTTGACCGTCGTGATGGTCGATAATCGCTTCGAACCGGATCACCTGGTGTTCCAGGCAGGGCGTGCGTATGCGCTGACACTCGTGAACCGCGGCACGGACATGCATGAGTTCACCGCGCCCGCGTTCCTGAAATCCGCGACGGTACGCGATCCGCGCCTGCTGTCGAATGGAGGCACGGATATCGTCGTGCAGCCAGGCAAGTCCGTCCGCGTGCTGTTGATCCCCAGAAAGAAGGGTACGTTCGACCTGACCTGCGCGGATCACGATTGGGATGGGATGGTTGGCGGCATTACTGTAAAATAACGCCGCATTGCACACGCTGACATAGCGCCATCGCCGCCGGACTATTCAGCCACCAGCGATCGGATTCCGCATCGGCAACTCCTACTCATCAATGATCGCGACAGCCCGCGTCCAGCCAGCCGAGGCACGGTGGACCTTCACCGGGAAGCAAACGATCTGGAATCCGTCCGCAGGCAGGGCGGGGAGATTGTTCAGCTTCTCCATCTGGAAGTAACCGATCTCCCGCCCAGCGCGATGGCCCTCCCAGATCAGGCTCGCGTCGCCGGTTTCCTTCACCTTTTCCCGCGTGAAGGAGAAAGGGGCATCCCAGCTCCATGCGTCTGTCCCGACCACCCGGACGCCACGTTCCAGCAGCCATAGCGTCGCAGCCTTGCCCACGCCGCAGCCCTTATCGACGAAATCGTCCTCGCCATAGCGTGCACCGGCGGCGGTATTGACGATGACAATCTCCAATGGCCGCAGTTCATGGCCGATGCGCTTCAGTTCAGATTCGACATCGCCGGGCGTCGCCACGTAGCCGTCCGGCAGGTGGCGGAAGTCCAGCTTGACGGCGGGTTGGAAACACCAGTCCAGCGGCACGTCATCGATCCGCCAGGACGGTTCGCCACCGGGCTTCAGCGCGTGATTCATGGTGGAGAAGAAATGATACGGCGCATCCATGTGTGTGCCGTTATGGGTGCTGATCGTCGCACGTTCGACCGCTGCATACTCGCCATTCGGCAACTGATTGACACGGACACCCATGTATTCCGCCATCGCCGGGGCGGTCTGATGGTGGTCCATGTACTCGATTTCCGGCAGCATATGTGGCGGATCGCTCTTGATCCCCGCCTTCAGCGGAGAGGAGATATCAATCAGGCGGCGCGCCATGCCGGTTACTCCGCCGCGTTCATCAGTTTGGTGGGATCGGCGCCGACGCGGCCGCTTTCACCCGGCGCCGCCTTCGCAAGCCGGAAGTCGTAATGCACGGCGCGCAGCCCGGGTATGGGACAGGCCGGATCATCCTTCGCATCCACAACCAGGGACTGGGAAACGCCGAAGACAGTATCCGAATCAATGTTCGGATCATCACCGAAATACAACGCCGTCACCAGTTCCCGATGCCCGTCGGCGCCGATCAGGCAGTGGATGTGCGATGGCCGCATGCCGTGGCGTGCCTGCTTGTGCACCATTTCGCCGACCGGCCCATCCATCGGAATGGAGTAGCCTAGCGGGCGGACGGTGCGAAAGTAGTAGCGGCCATCCGCATCGGTGCGGAAATTGCCGCGCATGTCCATGGTTTCACCCTGCCGCTCCTGCAGGTCATAGCCGCCGCGCTCGCTGGTCTG
>DAICYU010000434.1 GCA_027311485.1 Acetobacteraceae bacterium | reverse complement strand
TGTCGTAGAGGCCGGGTAGTTGGATTCGGCCGTTCGCATCCTGCAACTCGCCCAGGATCTTCGTCAGCGCATTGATCGGGTTCAGCGCCGACCCGCCATAAAGGCCCGAGTGCAGGTCGCGGTTGGCCGCCTTCAACGTCACCTCTGCGTAGGTCATCCCGCGTAATCGTGTGGTGATGGCGGGCGTATCGACATCCCACATCCCGGTATCGCTGATCAGCGCCACATCGGCCTGCAACGCGTCCTTGTTCTCCGCCAGGAACGCATCGAGGTTGACAGAGCCGACTTCCTCCTCGCCCTCGATCAACACGGTGATGCGTGCCGGTATCCCACCGCCGGCGGTGTGCCAGGCGCGCAGCGCTTCCAGGAACATCAGCGTCTGACCCTTGTCGTCCACCGCGCCGCGCGCGACGTAACGCTTGCCGCGCGGTCCGTCGACCAGTTGCGGCTCGAACGGCGGGCTGTGCCACAGCGATACCGGGTCGACAGGCTGAACGTCATAATGGCCGTAGAACAGGATATGCGGCCCATTGTAGTCCGCCGGGCCGGCCAATTGACCCACCACCACCGGATGGCCCGCGGTCGGCCGCACGGCGGCGTCGAAGCCAAGTCCCGCCAACTGATCGCGCCACCATTCGGCCGCCCGCACGCAATCCGCCGCATGATCCGGCTGCGCGCTGATCGACGGAATGCGCAGTAGCTCGAACAGACAGTCCCGCGAGGCGTCCAGGTTCGCATCGACATGGCTCAGCACAGCGGCAAGAGAGGCTTGGGTCGGAACCGGCATCGCATTCTCCATTTGCAGTGCGTGTATCCCTAACCGATCGACGGCAAAGCGTCATCCCGGCGGGGTGACGCTTTGGTCGAACCAGCTTAGTTTCACCGCATGACCACCACCCTGTTCGTCCCCGCATCCCCAGACACCGCCCGCATCGCTCGGCGTTTCGCGCAGGCGCTGCCCACGCTCGGCCATACGGTGCAGGTCGCCGAACTCCCCGGCCGCTTCCCGGATCCGGACCAAGCAGCCATCTACGCCGCCCGCTCCGCCTGGAGCACCCTGCCGCCGGACGCCCCCAGACTTATCGCCGGCGACGTGCTGGCCGCCTTCGACGGCCTCCCGCCGCACCACGTGACCGCGCTGATCCAGCGCCCGCCTGAAGCCGATGCGTCGCTGCTGCGCGACCTGCCTCATGTCGTTGTACCCAGCGAAATCATGCAGACCCGCCTGGCGCACGAATTCGGCGTGCCGGCCGATCGGATTGCCATCATCCCGCCGGGCATCGACCCCCTTCCCCGCAGCGCTGGCTCCAACAGCTCCACCTGCCACATCCTGACGGTCGGCGCCCTGGTGCCCCGCAAGGGCCAGGACGTGCTGTTGCGTGCATTGGGGCAGCTGTTCGACCTTGACTGGATCCTGACCATCGCGGGCGCCCCGCAGGACCCCGCCTACGCGGATAGCCTGCACAGGCTGGCGCGGGACCTGCGTATCGACAGTCGCTTACGCTTCGTGTCCGCCCCGCCCTGGGATCAGGCCGACATGTTCGCCCTGGCGTCGCACGACGAAGGCTACGGTATCGCCATCGCCGAGGCGATGCGCCGCGGCCTGCCGGTCGCGGTCACCAGCGTCGGCGCGGTACCAATGCTGGTGGGGCCGGAGGCCGGGATCGTCTGCGCGCCCAACGACGTTGAGCAGTTGTCGAAGGCGATGCGCCGGCTGATCTTCGACCACGAACTCCGCCGCGACATGGCCGAGGTGGCGTGGCAAGCCGGCCAGTTGTTGCCGTCATGGACCGATCAGGCGCGCAGGCTGGCCGAACTCATCGCGTAAAAACGGAAGGAACGAATAATGTTGTTGGGTGCGATCGCCGACGATTTTACGGGCGCCACCGATTTGTGCTCTATGCTGGTGCGCGGCGGGATGCGCACGGTGCAGGTGATCGGCGTGCCGCAATCCGGGCAAGTGGCGCCAGACGCGGATGCGGTGGTTGTCGCACTGAAGTCGCGCACCGCGCCGGTACGGCAGGCGATCGACGAATCCCTGGCCGCCCTGCGCTGGCTGCAAGCCGCTGGCGCCCGGCAGTTCTTCTTCAAGTACTGCTCGACCTTCGACAGCACCGATGAAGGGAATATCGGCCCCGTCGCCGATGCCCTGGTGCAGGCGCTTGGTTGCGGGTTTGCGCTGGCCTGTCCGGCGTTTCCGACCAATGCGCGCACGGTCTATCAGGGCCATCTGTTCGTCGGCGGCGCGCTTCTGAACGAAAGCGGCATGGAGAACCATCCGCTCACCCCCATGACCGACGCCAACCTCGTGCGCGTACTCTCACGCCAGACGGCCGGCACGGTTGGTCTGGTGCCGTTCGCCACGGTCGATCAGGGCGTGCAGGCGATCCGTAGCGCCATGATCCGTCTCAAGGAACAAGGCCGTCGATACGCGATCGTCGATGCAATCACTGATAACCATCTGCTCGCCATCGGCCAGGCAGCGGATGGTCATGCGCTGATCAGCGGTGGATCGGGTGTCGCAATGGGCCTGCCGGAGAATTTCCGCCGCAAGGGCCTGCTGTCGCAGGCCGGCGATCCGGCCGCCCTGCCGACGATAGAGGGGGGCAGCGCCGTGCTGGCCGGCTCCTGCTCCCGCGCCACACTGGCGCAGCTTGGTTACGCACGAGACCATCTGCCGGTGTTCGAACTGGACGCCTTGGCCATCCCCGATGCGGCGGCATTGGCCACTGCCGCCTTGGCATGGGCCGACGGAAGCCTCGGCGACAAACCCATCGTCATCGCTGCCTCCGCACCGCCCGATAAGGTTGCGGCGCTGCAGACGCGGCTGGGGCGCGAGCACGCGGGCAGCCTGATCGAGGACGCCATCGCCCGCGTTGCCGCCGGGCTCATCGCACGTGGCGTGCGCAAGCTGGTGGTCGCAGGCGGCGAGACTTCAGGATCGGTTGTTGGCCGACTGGGTGTGCACAGCCTGCGCATCGGTACGGAAATCGATCCCGGCGTGCCATGGACCTTCGCCGAGGGCAGCGGCCCTGGTCTTCTGCTGGCGCTCAAGTCGGGCAATTTCGGCGCCACCGACTTCTTCCTGAAAGCGTTCCGGATCCTGGAAGGATAGGCGCATGGACGAGCATGCGACACGCGTACTGCTGTGCGAACTGGCGGCCAGCCTGTTCGCACGCGGGTTTTCCGTTGGCAGCGCAGGGAACATCAGCGTTCGATTGACCGACGGCTATCTGATGACGCCGACAAATTCGAGTCTTGGCCGACTCGATCCCGCGCGGCTGTCGAAGCTCGACACGGACTTCCGGCATATCGACGGTGACAAACCATCCAAGGAGGTCTTCATGCACCGTGCCTTCTATCAGGCACGGACGGATGCCGGGGCCGTGGTGCATCTCCATTCGACGCAGGCGACCGCCGTGTCGTGCCTGCCCGATGTCGATTGGAACAATCCGATCCCGCCGTTGACGCCCTACTTCGTCATGCGGGTCGGCCGGCGCATGCCGATCGTGCGCTATTACCGTCCTGGCGACGCGACGATGGAACCCGCCATTGAGGCAGCAGCGCGGGATGCGCGGGCCGTGCTGCTGGCGAACCACGGACCAGTGGTTTCAGGCAAGACACTGACCGACGCGGTCTATGCCGCCGAGGAATTGGAAGAGGCTGCCAAGCTGTTCCTGATCCTGCGGGCCGCATCGCCGCGCCTGCTTACGGCAGAGCAGGTGGACAACCTGCTGGCGACGTTCGGCTGAACCGCCCCGCGATCAGGCCGGATCTGTCAGGCTGCAATGCCCGTCACGGTGGCCATCCGCTCACCATGACGGGCATCGCCGACCGTTACTCCTTCGTTTCGCTCGCCGCGATCGGCGTCACCTCGGGTGTCAGGGACGTTGCAGGGATGCTTGCCTCTGCACGCGGCTGAGACCTCTTTGCGGCTACCTTGGTGCCGGCCTTCGCGGTGACGGCTTTCTTCGCCACCGCGTTGGGCGCGACCACCTTCGATGCCCCGGCTGTCCTCGCAGAAGCCTTGGGCGCCGCAAGTTTGGTCGCGGACGCCTTCGCTGCCGGGGCTTTCGTGGCAGTCGCCTTCGTGGCCGATGCTTTCGCAGCTGACGTCTTTGTCGCCGATGTCTTGGCGGACGATG
>DAICYU010000433.1 GCA_027311485.1 Acetobacteraceae bacterium | reverse complement strand
GTCACCGTGTCCCACCCGGCGATCGCCTGATAGATTTTCACCACCGATCCGGCCGGCGCCGCGATCGGCCCCGTCACCAGATTGTCGAACGGCAGCACGATGGAGCCGCTGGACGGAATGGTGCCTGCCTCCGTGCAGCTATAGACGTTCCCATTCGTGTCAGCCGCGCGCGCGCCGACCGGAATCACGACGCCCGTTCCTCCCCCACAAGTCAGAGCAACCGTCGTGGCAACCGCCGGATTGCGGGTCAGAAAGTAGAGCCGCCCGATGCCGTCCTGCATGCGCCCGACCGAGAAAGCCGGGTCCATCTGCGACGTGTAATAGGCGAACGTCGCGTTGGTATCCCCGATCACGGCGGACATCGACGAAGCAAGCTGGCCCTGGGGGGTCGAGAGGCCGGGGTTGAGGCCGCCGCCGAACGCCGCGTTGATGTCCGCCTGCACGCCGGTCAGGACGGCGCTCTCGGCCGGCGCGACGAAGCCGGTGGGGCCGAACGTGACGGGGGGGACGCTTGTGCCGCTCATGGGTCAGGATGCCTCACGCGAGTCTGTTGACGCCAAGAACGAATAGCCCGAGCGGTGCAGTCTGCGCGCCCGGCGGTCCGAACGCCGCGACGGAGGAAGTCCCGGAAACGTCCGTCACCTGTATTTGGCCCGTGACTACGCGGTTGGCAAAGCCCGTGATGAACGCCGTTGCGCTCGCCACGTCCGGGACCGTCATGGCCGCCGCAACGAACGCCGCCTTCATCAACTGCAAGGGCGGCGGCTGGCCGAGGATGTCCGCCAGATACGGGACGCCCTGGGTCGAGTCATACCAAAGCTCACCCGCGAACAACCGGGCCGCGCTCGCCACGTCCTGCGCGATCGCATAGGGCGCGGTCGCCATTGCGATGTTGCCCGATGCATCCTTGCACAAGTCCCAAATCTGGGTGTCGAGAAGGAGCGTGTTCACAGCGGCGGCCCCGTATCTCCGCCCTGCGGATCGGCGTGGTAGTGCGTTCCGAACAAGATGCCGTCGAGCGACACGCCCGAGGATGTCACCGCGAGCGTGTGGCCGCCCACGATCATGTTGATCGAGGTTGTGGCCGTGAGCGTGATCGTGCCGGCGTTTTGCGTGATATCCGTTGGCGCATCGAACGCGATGGTCGGTGCGGACGTGGATACTTTGACCGGGGAAACCGCTGTCAGGCCCGATGCGCTGAAGCCGAGATACTGCGTCGGTGTCCCGTTCAGCAGCCCACCGATATACATTCCGTCCGCCATGTCGAAGCGGCGCCGCGAGCCTGGGATGTTCTGGCCGCCGGACGCCTTCACGGCGGAGATATCGTGATCGGCGAAGATCGCGATGCCCTTATCCCCGACCTGGGGATCGAGGATGATCGCGTTCGCGCCGCCCTGCACCCGCACATAGGGAAGGTGATGCACAACACCATGCGGGGTTGCGTTACCGTAGCCGTCGATCTGATTGACCAGCGGCAGCACGTCCACATATCCGACCGGCGAGATGCCGCCCGCGTTCGTGACCGACATTACCTGCACCATCGTTGACGTGCAGACCCGGTTGATCGCCTGGTCTATGATGAACGAAAGGGTGTGGAACTCCGATACGTCGCTGTCGGAATGGGCCTGCCCCAGATATGCAACGTCAGAGGGCACCGAGAATTGCTCCGACCATTGTCGTTTCCCAGGCACCGTCCGGCATCTGGCTTTCGATATCGTGCGTCACGCCGATGATCTGCCACGTCGCCGTGGGGGGAACGATGGCGCTCTGCACCTTCATGGTTCCTCCCATCCGCACGAGCGGGTTGAACAGCGTCCGCACGATTGGTCCCTGCTTCTGATAGGCCGGATATCCGATCATGCCGGTAGCGGGCGAGATCGTGATCGCGTCCCCTTGCCGGCTTCCGGTGCGGGGCCAGATCGCCAGGACGCCAGCGGCGGAATCCACAAAGGCGTTGATGTTGGCAGCGCGTGCACAAGCGATGATCTGATCCCAGACCGTGCCCTTGAAGTAGGGATTGGAAAGCTGGACCGAGACGCCGCTGTTCTCCAACGTCAGCCCAGCCTGCGCGGCGAACTGCCCCATGATGACCGCAACAGACGTCGTGCCGGAGAAGCTGGACGGGGGCACCGGTCGAACCTGAATGATGCCCGTGGCCTGCGCGTTGATCGTGAGCGCCATCTGCGGCGGGGCGCCGAAGTCCGCATAGGCGTCGAGCACGATACCGTCGAACACGAGAGCCGTCTTGCCAGGCACGCCGGCCGCGACCTGCACCGCATTCAACCGCGAGTAGTGATGCAACCCCAGCGTCGATATCTGGTTGATGAGCGATGGCGAGACGCCGAACACCCGGAGATGCGCCTGCGCTGCACTCGGTATCCCCGCGTTCTGTATCGAGACCTGCACCCGCAGCCCCGTCAGCACCACGGTCGTCTGCGGACCATCGCCATAGGGACCGGACCCGATCTTGAATGTCAGGTCGATTGCACGCTGGACGAAGGAACCGCTCACAGCGCGCTCGGCAGATAGACCAGGATGAAGCGCGATCCCAGCCCGGTGTAAACCGGATCGGCATCCCCCTCTGTGTCGTAGAACACCAGATCGCCGACGAACCCCAGGTATGCGTCCCGCACCAGCTTGACGGTGTTGCGGCAGAGGCAACCGCCAACCGTCAGCACGCCGTTGATGTAGAGGTCGAGAAACAGCGGCGTGACGGTCGGGATCGCGCCCGTCGTGTCCTGCACGCTGATGACCTTCTGATACACGCTGATCGTGCAGGGCTGCGCGCCGAGCGTCACGCTCACGGTCTGTGACGCCACCGCTTGCAGCGGCACGATGAAATCGCCGGTGCCGCTCATGTCGGGGGCGGGAGCGGGGTTGCGGTGACGGGGATCGGCGCGGCTGAAACCCAGCCGCCCTGAGACGGGGTGGCACCGTTCGGGGACTGCGGGCTGGCCGGGCTAGCGGGCGCCGGAGCGAGCCGTATCTCCTGGCACCACACGTCAACGTGGATCAGACTCACACCGCTGCGCGCGCTGCGCCGATAGGACGCATGGACCACATTGAGGTTCTGATATGTGCGCTCGGGCGTGATCGCATAGTAGAGATCGGTCGAAGCCTCCGCAGCATCGAGCGCGGCGAGGAACTCTCTCCGAATACTGGTCCCGTCGATCGCCCCGAGGAACTGGTTGTTCCCCATGCCGATGGTGATCTCAAGATGCACGCTGTAGGGCTGCGCTACCTTGTTGTAGGAGGTGAAGCCGCCAAGTTCGATCGGGTAATCCGAGACCTCGTAATCCCGCGCGTAGCCGAACGCGACCACGGAATCGCCCACGATCGGCGCTCCAGAGCCTTGCGGGAATAGCCCCCACTGCTCGCCGAACATTGCCCCGATCCCGACCGCATCGGCCAGCGCCGCGACGGGTAGCGGCAGTTGTGCAGTCGCCAGCCGGATCAAGTTCGGCACGCCGGGGAAATGCCCCACCGCCGGGTATTGTGGAACGCTGAGAAACGGCATCGGCATCACGCAAGCCCCGTGTTCGCCTGCATGACCAGCAACGCCTGGCGCACGGCGCCCCCGACCTCGCGGCCGATCCCGCGGGCGTCGGCGGACTTGGCGTGCACCGTGATCGGCATGTGCACATGGTTGTTGGTGTTGGTCGTGTGCTGTGCCGCCCGCAGCCGCGCCAGGACGGCGCCGAGGGCCGCCCCCGTGGGTTGCCTGCCAAGGATACGGGATGCCATCTGCGCGCGTCTGTCGGCTTCCTGTGCGGCCGATAGACCGTTCACCTCGCCGGGCCGCTCAAAGCCCAGCGTCGCGTCACGCCCGGCGGCGGACGCGCCTTCGCTGTTCATCTGCGCCCATAGCTTGGGATATTTCGTCCGCAACTCCCAAAGCGCGGCCTTCGTCTGCTGCTCGCTGGAAGCCGTCGCAACGTCAATGCCGGTTCCGGCCAAGATCGCAGCGCGGCGGCGCGCGCTCCACTGGAACAGCCCGACGTGCCCCGCATTGGACGCGCGGGGGTTCATGGAGCTTTCGGCCTGCGCCTGCGCGACCATCGCAGCGGCTGCCGCTGGCGTGGCGCCCCCGGCCTCGAATTGCTTCATCATCCGAGCCTGAGCGGCAGCGGTAACACTCGAACCGGAT
>DAICYU010000432.1 GCA_027311485.1 Acetobacteraceae bacterium | reverse complement strand
CACTGCTGCAGTGTCAGATTGGCGATTGACGGCAGTATTTGACTTAATAATGGTAAATCCGTCGCACAGTCCGTTTTGCTGCCGAATAGCTTGCTGGCAGAATCATTCCAGTACAGCAGCCGGAGATCCGCATTGATGACGGCAACGGCGAGCGGCAACTGCGCAAGCGCGGCGTCCGCAATTCCGGACGCGGATTGATAATCCACGTGCGATCCTGCATGCATGGGCGAACGCGGCGCCACGCCGTCGGGTGCATAGTTAGGTTGACGTTCCCGCACTGCGTGCCTCCTGGTCTGATCGCGACCGTACCTCCGAATATCATTACACCAATGTGTCATTACGGCGCGCGCATTAATGGCGACAAATCATGTCGGCGCATGATGCAACGTGTCCGGCGACGGCTTCAGCTCAGGGCACGACCGTCCCACCAGCCCCGCGCGCCTGCCGGTCGACGCAAACGCGCGGGGCTGGTCAGGGTCTGGTGATCACGTTCCGGCGCAGCGGCACCGCATCAGACAGAGAAGTATTTTGCCCGCGGGTTCAGCACCACGATCGCGCTGGTCGATTGCTCGGGGTGCAACTGAAACTCATCGGACAGGGAGATGCCGATGCGCGTCGCACCCAGCAGGTCCAGGATCGGCGCCTGGTCCTCCAGCTTCGGGCAGGCCGGATAACCAAAGGAATAGCGGCTGCCACGGTAACCCTGGGCAAGCATCTTTTCCATATCGCGGTCATCTTCCGCGGCGAAGCCAAGTTCGGCGCGGATACGCTTGTGGGCGTACTCGGCCATGGCTTCGGCCATTTCGACCGACAGGCCGTGCAGGTAAAGGTAATCCTGGTAGCGGTTGTCCTCAAACCAAAGCCGGGCGGTGTCAGAGGCCTTCTGGCCGACAGTCACCACCTGCAGCCCGATGACGTCGCGTTCGGCGTCGTCGATGTCGCGGAAGAAGTCGGCAATGCACTCACCGTCTTCCCGGGGCTGGCGGGGCAGGGTGAAGCGGGCGACTTCGGTGATGCCATCCGGTTCGAAGATGATCAGGTCGTTGCCCTGGCCGGCGGCCTTCCAGTAGCCATAGGCGGCCTGTGGCTTCAGGATGTCCTGCTCATCACACAGGGTCAGCATGCGGCGCATCACCGGGCGCAGTTCCTGCTTGGCCCAGCCCAGGAAATCGTCGAGCGAACGGCCTTGTTTCCGGAACCCCCACTGGAACTGGTAAAGACTGCGCTCATTGACGAAGGGAATGATCGCCTTGGGCGTGGCTTCGATCACGCGGGCGCCCCAGAACGGCGGTTGCACGACCGGTTGGTCCTGCGTCATGCGCCGCCGCCGAGCTTGGACGGCCCTGATGTCGACGGGTTGGAAGGCCTTGGTGCTGGCCTGTCCCAGGGTGCGTGTCGTGTTGCGGGCCTTGCCGGCACGCTTGGACTGGAGCACCGCCAGATAGTCGTCGAACCCGTTGCCGGTGACGCGATCCATCAGATGCAGGCCGTCGAACGCGTCGCGGGCGTAGGCGACACGGCCGCAGCCGTAGGCGCGGACGCAATCGTCCTCCACGTAGTTCCGGGTCAGCGCCGCGCCGCCCAGCAGCACCGGGATTTCGACTCCCTGGCGGGACATTTCCTCCAGGTTCTCACGCATCACAACCGTCGATTTCACCAGCAGGCCGGACATGCCGATGGCATGGGCGCGGTTTTCCTTCACCGCGGCCAGCATGTCGGCCAGTGGGACCTTGATGCCCAGGTTCACCACCCGGTAGCCGTTGTTGGTCAGGATGATGTCCACCAGGTTCTTGCCGATGTCGTGGACATCGCCCTTGACGGTGGCCAGCACGATCGTGCCTTTCTCCTGGCCTTCGATCCGCTCCATCAGCGGCTCCAGGTAGGCGACCGCCGCCTTCATCGTCTCGGCGCTTTGTAGCACGAAGGGAAGCTGCATCTTGCCGGCGCCGAACAGGTCGCCGACGACCTTCATCCCATCCAGCAGGACGTTGTTGATAATGTCCAGCGGCGCCAGGGTCTTCAGCGCCTCATCCAGGTCGTCGGTCAGGCCCTTGCGGTCACCATCGACGATCCGGTCCTTCAGCCGGCCTTCGGCCGTTTCGGCGCGCTGCTTGACAACGGCATCGGCGGCCTTGCGGCCGGCGAATAGCTCCAGCAGCTTCTGCAGCGGGTCATATCCCTCCCGCCGCCGATCGAAGATCAGGTCCTCGGCGACCTGCACCTCCTCCGGCGCGATCAGGTGCAGCGGGCGGATCTTCGAAACATGGACGATGGCGCCGGTCATGCCGGCGCGTACGGCGTGGTCGAGGAAAACGCTGTTCAGCACCGCGCGGGCGGCCGGGTTCAGGCCGAAGCTGATATTGGACAGGCCCAGGATGATCTGGATGTCGGGGAATTCCGTGCGGATCGCCTTGATGCCCTCCAGCGTCCACAGGCCCAGCTTGCGATCGTCCTCATTGCCCGTGGCGATGGTGAAGGTCAGCGGGTCGATCAGCAGGTCGGACTGCGCCAGGCCGTGCTTGTTGCACGCGAAATCCACCAGCCGCCGGGCGATGCGCAGCTTTTCGTCGGCGGTCTTGGCCATGCCGACTTCGTCGATGGTCAGCGCGATCACCGCCGCGCCGAAGCGCTTGGCCAGCACCAGCCGGTCGGTGGCATGGTGCTCACCGTCCTCAAAGTTGATCGAGTTGATGATCGGCTTGCCGCCATGCAGCTTCAGCGCAGCCTCGATCACCGGCGTTTCCGTGCTGTCGATCACCAGCGGCACATTCACCGACGCGGTGAAGCGGCGCACCACTTCGGTCATTTCGGCATTTTCATCGCGGCCGACGAAGGCGGTGCAGATATCCAGCGCGTGCGAGCCTTCGCCGATCTGCTCACGCCCCATCGCGACGCAGCCGTCCCAGTCGTGGGTTTCCTGCAGTTCCCGCCATTTCCTGGAGCCGTTGGCGTTGCAGCGCTCACCGATGGCGAACAGGGCATTTTCCTGCCGCAGCGGGACGGATTGGTAGAGGCTGGCGACGGACGGCACCCAGACCGCCTTGCGCGCCACCGGGGCCGGACGGATACGGGTGCCGCCGCCGGCCCGCTTGCGCAGCATCGCATCCAGGGCCGCGATATGCTCGACATTGGTGCCGCAGCAGCCGCCGATCAGGTTGACCCCGTCATCCTGGATGAACCGTTCCAACCATGTGGCCAGGTCGGCGGCGCCCAGCGGGTAGCGGGTCTGGCCGTCGACCAGTTCGGGCAAGCCGGCATTGGGCTGGATCGAGATCAGCCCGGGCCAGTTACTGGCCAGCCAGCCGACATGTTCCGCCATTTCCTGCGGGCCGGTGGCGCAGTTCAACCCCATCAGCGGCACATCCAGCGACCGGATCACCGCGGCGGCGGCGCCAATGTCAGGGCCAACCAGCAGCGTACCGGTGGTCTCGACCGTGACCTGCACGAAGATCGGCGTGTCGGTCCGGGCTTCGCAGCGGGCGATCTTGGCGCCGTTCACGGCGGCCTTGATCTGCAGCGTATCCTGGCAGGTTTCGATCAGGATGGCATCCACGCCGCCGGCGATCAGGCCGCGGCACTGTTCCGCCAGCGCCTGTTCCAGCGGATCATACGCAATATTCCCCAGGCTCGGCAGCTTCGTGCCAGGGCCGACACTGCCAACCACCCAGCGGTCGCGGCCATCGGCGAAGCTTTCAGCCGCTTCCCGCGCCAGTTCGCCAGCGCGCTTGTTGATCTCGTAGGCGCGGTCGGACAGTTCGAACTCGCCCAGCGTCACGGGGGAGGCGCCGAAGGTGTTGGTTTCCACCATGTCGGCACCGGCGGCGAAGTAGCCGCGATGGATCTCCCGTACCAGGTCGGGGCGGGACAGCACCAGCACGTCGGTGCAGTTTTCCCGGCCCCAGTAGTCCTTTTCGATATCGAGGGTCAGCGCCTGGACGCGGCTGCCCATGCCGCCGTCACAAAGAAGTACGCGGTCGCGCAGGGCATCAAGCAGATGGGGGCGGCTCATGAAGCGGGCTTTCAGAAAGCAAGTTCGCGGGAGGGACGGGCGTCGGCCTGCGCGCGCAGGGCTGGCCAGATACGGACGGGCAGCGGCGCTTCGATCACGGTGGGGGCGCTGGCAACCAGGCCGGCGGCGGAGAACAGGGCACCGATCGT
>DAICYU010000431.1:3896-4158 GCA_027311485.1 Acetobacteraceae bacterium | reverse complement strand
GGAGCCGGTTGCGATGCGTTCGACGGCGGCGTTGCCCTGCCGGGGAAATCGCTTGTCCAGGACTTCGATCCGGTGGTCCGGATACCGGGTTCCGGGCAGATGACCAAGCGGCAGGCTTGTTGATTCGTTTGACATCGTTCCTCCTCGTCAGGCCGGCTGACCCTAAGTGACCTCGGTCGTTGACGATAGGCCGCCGCGTCACGAACCGGTGCCGGAAGGGCAGCGGGCCTAAAATATTTCTATATTATAACTATTGCAGATC
>DAICYU010000431.1:0-3886 GCA_027311485.1 Acetobacteraceae bacterium | reverse complement strand
AAAGCGGCCCCAGGTCCGCATAAGAACGATAACGGGAGGAACATATATGGTCATGCACCTTGCTCGGCGCACCCTGCTGGCGGGCGCCGGCGGTCTTGCCGCGGGCCTACCGCTGGCTGTCCACGGCGCGGATCGGAAGCTGAAGATCGCCCTGTCCAATTCCTATATTGGCAACAAGTGGCGCATTGAGATGGAGAACCTGTTCAAGGCCTCGCTTCAGATGGAGCCGTACAAGGGGCAGGTCGAAGGTACCTGGTTCAACTCCGGCAACAATGTCAGCCAGCAATCCCAGCAGATCACCGGCCTGATCGGGGAGCGGGTCGATGCCATCGTGCTGAACGCGGCCTCACCGACCGGGCTCAACGGCATCCTGCGGCAGGCGCATGAGCGCGGCATTCTGGTTGTCTCCTTCGACAACGTCGTCACCGAGCCGTCCGCCATCAAGGTGAATACCGACCAGTTCGCGTTCGGCAAGAAGATGGCGGAATTTCTGGTCCAGAAGATGAACGGCAAGGGCAACGTCATCATGGTGACCGGCGTTGCCGGCACCTTCGTCGACCAGCAGCGGAACGCCGGCGCCGAATCCGTCTGGAAGCAGCATCCCGACATCCATGTCGTCAATCGCTACACCGGGATGTGGGACTCCTCGACCGCCGAACGCAACACCTCCGCGATCCTGCCGAGCCTGCCGAAGATTGATGGGATTTGGTGCCAAGGGGGAACGGATGGGGTGTTGAAGGCCTTCATCGCCGCCAAGCGCACACCGTTGCCGCCGACCGCGGGCGAGGCCGAGAACGGCTTCCGCAAGTTCATGATCGGCTACATGGGCCAGAAGGTAGACGGGCTGTCGATTGGCCAGCCGCCTTACCTCGTGCTGGTGTCCCTGGCGCTGGCGCATGGCATCCTGCAGAAAACCTATCCGCGCAACGACATTACCATACCGTTCCCGTTCGTGACCTCCGACACCGTGAAGGTGGGGGAGACGGTGTTCCCGGACCTGCCGGATAGTTTCTTTGCCGATTTCACCGACAGTGGCCCGGACGCCGTGGTCAAGATCTGCGTCAAGGCAGCGCTTGATGGCACCGCCTGCCCGGGTGATCTCAACGTGCGCCTGCCGGCCGCATGAATTCGCCGCATGCCGCGACGGCGGAGTCCGTCGCGGTACTGGGCGCGCAGACGGTCAGCAAGGCGTTCGGCGGGGTTCAGGCGCTCCGCGGCGCATCACTTGTGCTGGGTGCGGGGGAAGTGCACGGGCTCGTCGGCGAAAACGGCGCCGGCAAATCGACGCTCATCAAGGTCTTGGGCGGGCGCATCGCACCGGACTCGGGCACCGTGCTGTTGGACGGGCAACCGGTGCGGCTGTCCGGCCCGGCTGACTCCACCCGTCGCGGCATCGGCACGGTCTTCCAGGAACTCACGCTGCTGCCGTGGATGAGCGTGGCCGAAAACCTGCTGATCGGCCGGGAGCCGCGGTTTCCGCTCGGCCTGATCCGCCGCGGTGCCCTCGCCGGCGAAGCCGAGGCAGTGCTGGCTGGGCTGGGCATCCATCATATCGATCCGCGCGCCCTGGCGGCTGAGGTTTCGCTGGCTGAGCGGCAGATTATTGAAATCGCACGGGTTATCATTCGAAAGCCGCGTATCCTGCTGCTGGATGAGCCGACATCCTCCCTGGTGGAACGCGAAGTCGAGTGGCTGTTCGCCCGTATTCGCGAACTTCGGTCACAGGGTACCAGCATCGTCTTCACGTCGCATCGCTGGAATGAAATCACCTCGATCGCCGACCGGATCACCATATTCCGCAACGGCAAGGAAGTCGGCACCTACACGGCGATCGATGAGACCGAGGCGATCACGCTGATGACGGGCCGCCGTGTCGAGGCGATGTATCCCCCCCTGCCGTCGGTGCCGGCGAATGCGCCGCCGGCGCTCGCGGTATCGGACGCAAGCTTGGGCGGTGCCGCGACGTTCGGTTTCTCCCTTGCTGCCGGGGAAATCCTTGGCATCGGCGGTCTTGCCGGGCAGGGCCACCGGGAGCTTTTCACCGGCCTGTTCGGTGCGCCGCCGCTGAAGCGCGGCACCATCCGCGTCGATGGCAAGCCCATCCGTATCGCCCGGCCGTCCGATGCCATCCGGGCCGGCCTTGGTATCGCCCTGGTTCCGGAGGACCGCAAAGGGGAGGGGCTGCTGCTGCCATTGCCGGTGCGGGACAACCTGACGCTGCCGATCCTCGGCCGCATTTCCACCTTCGGGGTCATCCGCGGCGGCGAGGAAGCGAGAATGAGCCGGGAGATGATTTCCCGCCTGAAGATCCGCACACCCAGCGCCGCCCAGCCGGTAGGTACGCTGTCGGGCGGCAATCAGCAGAAGGTGCTGGTCGGCCGCTGGCTGCTGGCCGAGTCACGCATCCTGCTGCTGTACGACGTGACCCGCGGCGTCGATGTCGCGACCAAGCATGAAATCTGCGAACTCATCGCCCGGCTGGCGCAGGAGGGGAAGGCGATCCTGTTTTACTCATCGGATACCGAGGAACTTGCGCATCTTTGCCATCGTGTCCTCGTGCTGCGCGGTGGCCGCGTGGCCGCCGAACTCACCCCACCCGCGCTCACCGCCGAGGCAATCGTGTCCGCCGCGATTCGTGATGCCGATGCCGCGTGATCCTGCGGATCTGCCGAAGCATGGCAGGCGTCGGCCGCGTGCGGCGCACATCGTGGGCCAGAATATCGGCCTGATTCTGGCGGTGACGATCCTGTTCCTGAGCATCGTCATCTTTGCCGGCATGTTCCTGGTGCAACAGGACCGGCTGCCCGGCAGTTTTGAGATTACCTCGACCGTCAACAACACCATGCCGCTGGCGCTGGCCGCGATCGGTCAGACCATCGTCGTGCTGACGCGCGGCATCGACCTGTCGGTCGGCGGGGTGATCGACCTGACCAACGCGCTGGCCGCGATCTTCCTGCCCGGCAGCGTCCTGCACATGATCATTGTTTCAATCCTGATCATCGTGGCCGGCGGTCTGGCGGGGCTGGTGAACGGCCTGATCGTGGGCCTGGGCCGGTTGCAGCCGATTGTGGTGACGCTTGCGACGCTGTCGATCTTCCAGGGGCTGGCGATCCGGGTCCTGCCGCAGCCGGGCGGTTCGGTGCCGACCGGCTATACCGAGTTCCTGGTCAACACCAGCGGACCGACCGCGCTGCTGTTCCTCGGCCTTGCCGCGCTTGGCTGGATGGTCCTGCGCCGCTCGCGGCTCGGCGTCGATCTGTTTGCTGTCGGCAATGATGAGCCGGCGGCGATCGCCCTGGGCGTCAGGGCGATGCGGACGAAGATCCTCGCCTACACGATCGGCGGCATGCTGTACGCGGTGGCAGGCTTGTTCCTGGCCGCCAATGCCACCGGCGGGGATGCGACAACGGGCGACGACTACACGCTGACGTCGATCGTCGCGGTGGTGCTGGGCGGGGTCAACCTGTTCGGCGGGCGCGGCAGTGCGGTGGGGGCGATCTGCGGCGCCTTCATCACCACGATGATCGTCAACATCCTGTTCTTCGCCCATATCAATCCGCTTTATCAATCGTTCTATGAGGGGCTGTTCCTGGTCATTGCCGTCGTGTTCGGCGGATTGATCGGCCGGCTGGTGCGGCGCGGCTCATGAAATATCTTACGCTTTCTCAAGACGGGTTCCGCGTCCTTGCGGCCTACAGCGCGGCCGTACTGCTGATCGTCATCGGCTCCTTCGTGCATCCGGGGTTCGCGAGCTTCGAGAGCATCTCCTCGATCCTGCTCGTGGCTTCGTTCGTCGGGCTGGTGGCGGCCGGGCAGTGCTTCGTCATCCTGGTGGGCGGAATCGATCTGTCGGTGCCATGGGTGCTGAACGCGGCGGCGATCCTGC
>DAICYU010000430.1 GCA_027311485.1 Acetobacteraceae bacterium | reverse complement strand
ATCCGCCAGATCACCATGGTGAGGAGTGTTGCCCACAGCCCGCCGCCGACGAACGCGGTGGCCAGCAGCAACGCAGTGTGGACGCTGGGCTCCCCGCGATCGAGGGTGAGGATCACCACGGTGCTGAGCACGCCGCCAAGCTGCTGCGGCGCCTGGCCATAGATCCGCGCGAAGGTGGCGCAGAAGATGCCGAACACGCCCAACGGCAGGGCGACCGCGGGACCGAAGTTCCGCAGCAGGCCGAACGCGAAGGTGATGGCGGCGCCGGCCAGGGTGAAGCCCACCAGCACGGGAACCCGGCGGCGAATCGGGCCGCTGGGATCGCAGATGCAGGTGAGCAAGGCGGCCAATCCAGCCTCCCGCAGCAGCGGGCTGTGCAGGTATTGGCTGATGGCGATGATAGCGGCGACGGACAGGCCGGCGCGCATGCCCTCCGACAGGCTGATCGCGCGCGGGTTGATGCTGATCGGCAATCGGGCGAGGTCGGGTGCGCGGGCAAGGGTCGAGATGGACATGCAGGCTTATTGCCGTTTGTCCTGAAAAAAGTCCCGCAGTAACGCGGCACATTCGGTTTCGCGCACGCCGCCGACGATGTCCGGCCGGTGGTGGCAGGACAGCGCATCAAAGATGCGGGCGCCGTGGTCGACTCCGCCGCCCTTGGGATCGTAGGCGCCGAAGATCAGCCGGCGGACGCGGAACAGGCTGATCGCGTGGGCACACATGGGGCAGGGTTCCAGCGTGACGACCAGGTCGCAATCGGGCAGGCGTGGGCTGCGACGGAGGGCGGCGGCGTGGCGCAGGGCGAGGATTTCGGCGTGGGCGGTGGGGTCGGAGTCCGTTTCCGTGCGGTTTCCGGCGGCGGCGAGGATGCTGCCGTCCGGTCCCAGGACGACGGCGCCGACCGGGATTTCACCGGCTTCGGCGGCTGCGCGGGCCTGGATCAGCGCGGCTTGCATGGGGTCCGGCAGGGGATCTGGCGGCATTTTGGCGGTTCCGTGTTGATTGGCGGCCGTGAGGGCTGTATAGCGTGCCACCGCTTGCGATGCCGGCGTAGCTCAGGGGTAGAGCAACTGATTCGTAATCAGTAGGTCGTAGGTTCGATTCCTACTGCCGGCACCATCTTAGGGTACCGATTTTGTAAGCAAAGCCGCTTTCTCGTAGGCAATGTATGGGGTTTGGCTTCCTGACAGGAGCCGGACGGCAAAATCGCTCCCGAGTGTATCAGCCCACCGGCTGACACGGCGGTGGCGCGGGCCAACTCTCGCGCGTCGGGTTGGGGTGCAAGTTCGGCCCAGCCCGCCCATCGACATCCTCGAAATAGCACCGGGGTGCTCGTCCTCCCGGCTTGGCCCAGGCAGACCAATCGCCGCATTGCCGCCCGTTGCGCATATGCGAGTAGGGACAGGCACAGGGATGTCCGGTCGCCAGATAGTTGTCGATGTCCTGTCGAATGATCAGGCACTTCTCGTCAGGAGACATCGCGTGCGCCTGTGACATCGAAACCAACAGCGCCGCCCAAACAAGCAAAACTCGCACCTGCACCCCTGACGCATACGTATGCGTGGACCACTATGACCGACACTGGGCGCTCATGAAATCGGCCACGAACATGAGGCGGGTACCCGACGGGTGAAACCATGTGACCGCGTAGCCCACCACGTTCCAGCGCGGGGTCTCGTCGGCATCTGCCTCCATCGTTGATTTTTGTTAACGGTCCGGAATTTTGTAATGATGTCGTTCAGGTTCTCGCGATGGCGCGAATTTACAACGACTTCTCGCCCGCCTGACGAACCCACAACCGTGTCCACGTCCTGTCGGCATCACGGACGCGCATTTGCCACGTATGCATTTGCCCCGGCGCAAACAAAGGTTTAGCCCATAGCCGCACGGGCAGCCGGTTTCGCGGCCCTGCCACTGAACTTCTGCAGCATGGAGGGCGTTCTGACTGCCATCTACGTCGACGGTGACGCCTGCCCGGTCCGGGATGAAGTCTATCGGGTCGCCGGTCGGCTTGGACTGAGCGTTTTCGTCGTCTCCAACGGCTCGCGCCCCATCAGGCCACCGGGACTGCCGAACGTCGTCATGATCACGGTCGCCGAAGGCGCTGATGTCGCGGACGACTGGATCGCCGAACGCATCACTGCCGCCGATGTATGCGTCACCGCGGATATTCCGCTGGCTTCGCGCTGCCTCACCAAGGGGGCGCGTGCCGTCTCGCCCGCAGGCAAGCATTGGCACGCGGATAACATCGGCAACGCGCTGGCCGGGCGGGAGGTCTCTCGCCATATGCGGGAAATCGGCATGCACACCGGCGGGCCGGCGCCGCTGACCAAGGCCGACCGGTCGCGGTTCCTCAGCGCGCTCGACGCCGCCGTGCAGTCCGCTCGGCGGGACGCAGGGAGGATGACGACGATGAACTTGAAGGTTGCGGCATCCAGCGATGACCGCGCGCTGGCGATCCGGGACCACGTTCTGCCCATTGTGCGCGAACACGGCCGTTTGGAGGGCGACGACAGCACCATGCGGCTGATGGTGCTGGAGCGCCCGCCGTTGGGGTTCGAGCATTGGACGCCGTTCAACACCCTTGACGATACCGAAGCGTCGTCGCCCGGCTACCGCCACGCGCTGGAGCGGCAGCACACACGGCCCGACCTGCCCTACGGACTCAGCATCCGTCATGAGGAACAGGACGTGCTGAGCCTGCTGTGGGCGGAAGACGGTACGTTTGAGGTCCGCACATTCCTTCGTGGCCCCTGGGAGGATGCGGCACTGGCGCTTTAGCACCGGCCCACCCCCCGGTTCCGCCTCAGGGCACCACGGCAAGGAACAGAAAGGCGGCCAAGATCACCAGGTGAATGACACCCTGCAGCACTGTGGTGCGCCCGGTGCCCAGTGTCATCAGGCTGACGAACAGGGTGACCGCAAGCAGCACTTCATCCTTCGCCCCCAGGCCCAGCGCCAATGGCGTACCCAGGATGATCGAAATGGCCGCCACCGCCGGAATGGTGAGGCCGATGCTGGCGAGTGCCGAACCCAGCGCCAGGTTCATGCTGGTCTGCAGACGGTTGAGGCGCGCGGCCCGCAGCGCGGCCAATCCCTCGGGCAGCAGCACCACGGCCGCAATCACGATGCCCACCACCGCGTCCGGTGCGCCCGCCCCGGCGACGCCCGCACGTATCGAGGGCGTCAGCACCTTGGCCAAGGCCACCACGGCCACCAGGGCAACCAGCAATAATCCAGCGCTGGTGAGTGCGGCGGTGGCGGTCGGCCGAGGTGCGTGTATCTCCAGGCTTCCGTCGGGGTCCTCCTCCGAAAGGAAGTAGTCCCGGTGCCGCACCGTCTGGATGAACACGAAAGTGCAGTACAGCACAAGTGACATGATTCCCGCAAAGGCCAGCTGGGACACGCTGAACTCCGGCCCGGCGGCACTGGTGGTAAAGTTGGGCAGCACGAGCGACAGCGCCATCAACGCCGTCAGCACGGCCAGTGCCGCACTTGCGCCCTGGGCCTGGAATCCCTGCTCGTGGTGGCGGGCACCGCCAATCAGCAGGGAGAGACCGACCAGACCGTTGAGGATGATCATGACCGCGGCAAAGACCGTGTCGCGCGCCAGCGCCTCACCGTCGGGACCGCCACCGATCATCACCGAGACGATCAGCGCCACCTCGATCACCGTTACCGAAAGCGCGAGCACGAGGGTGCCGAACGGCTCGCCGATCCGGTGCGCAACCAGTTCAGCATGATAGACGGCCGAAAACACCGTGGCGATCAGCACGATCGCAGCCGCTGCTATCAGCACGGTGCCCTTGCCGATGGCGAATGTCGCCAGAAGCACGCCCCAGGCCACCAATGGCCATGCCCACGCCCACCATGGCATTCGCCCTGGTGTCATCCCGCCCGTCGTCATGCCCCCTGTCGTCATTTCTGCCATGCCAGCCCCCGCCTTCACGCCCGGTGGCGGATACCACGACATATCAGGAACGTATGCACGGATTACCGGGGGCGGCCTGCGGCAGGCGACCCGTGTGTCCGGCGCCGGTCATACCCCGATTATACCCTCACCGCTCGGCTTGGCGGCGCGAATTGCCGAAATGTCGCGCGCTTGCTCAGAACACCCCGGCAGGCTCGGACATGCGCTGGCCGGGGTGCCTGCGCCTCGAT
>DAICYU010000042.1 GCA_027311485.1 Acetobacteraceae bacterium | reverse complement strand
TTCAGTCAGAAGCCTGTTTTCATGCAGCCGTCACCGTCCGCATTCGCTGCGCATAAACATTGATGATCAGGGCAATGAGGAGAATCAGTCCCCGGATCAGTATCTTGAGAAAGCTGTCGATGTTGATGTGATCGAGACCATTGTTCAGCACGCCCAGCACGAACAAGCCGATGACAGTATTGCCGATGCCGCCCTGTCCGCCAAACAGGCTGGTTCATCCCACCACGACGGCCGAGATGCTGTCGAGCAAGTACGTATCGAACTCATTTTGTTGGGCACTACCGAAATATGCCACGCCCAGCATGCCCGCGACCCCAGAGCAAACCGCCGAGATCACCATCACCGCGGACAGGATTGCCCGGACATTCACGCCGGAGTACTCGGCCGCCTCGCGATTGCCGCCGGTCATGTACACGTAGCGGCCAAATCGCGTGTAGGTCAGGACGATATGGCCGGCCAACAGAAAAAGTGCCGCGACGATCACGATCCACGGCACCGGTCCAAGCGAGCGGGACCCCAGGGTCAGGATCAACGGCGGCACCGAATAGGCGATCTGCCCACGCACCAGAAGCGCGCAAATCCCAGCCCCGATCTGCAACATTGCCAGTGTCATGATGAAACTGGGGATGCCGATCACCGTCAGACCGAACGCGTTCACCGCACCCAGCGCGCAGCAGGCTGCCAACGCGATCAAGATGGCGGCCCAGCCGGCAAGCGGCATGTTGGCGATTGTTACGCTGGCATCCTGTGCGGTGAAATACGCCACCACAATGCCGGTCGCATTGGCGATACTCGCGACCGACAGATCGATCTCCGCGCACAGGATCACGAAGGTGAGCCCTACGGCGATGATTCCGGTGACCGAAATCTGCGTCAGGATATTTTCGAGATTGCCGAGGGTGGCGAAGGAGTCGCTGGCTGCCCAGAAGAACGCGACCAGGACGATCAGCGTCACAAACGGCGCCACGTTGCGCAGTTGGCCACGCAACCAGCCCGGCACACCGATCCGCGTTTGACGGTTACTCATGCGACATCCAGCAATCGGTCCTTGCTGACCGGTTCGTCGCTGAACTCCCGCACCACGCAGCCTTTTTTCATCACCAGGATCCGATCGGCCAAAGACAGTACGGTTTCGGGCTCATTCGACACGACCACGATCGCGATACCCTGGTCCCGCAGCCCGCGCACGATTTGCACCACGTCGTCCTTGGCTCCGACGTCCATGCCGCGCGTAGGCTCACTGAGGATCAGCACACGAGGAAGATGGGTCAGCCATTTCGCAAGCGCCACCTTCTGCTGAT
Organism: Acetobacteraceae bacterium; assembly: GCA_027311485.1. Taxonomy (GTDB): domain Bacteria; phylum Pseudomonadota; class Alphaproteobacteria; order Acetobacterales; family Acetobacteraceae; genus Rhodopila. The sequence goes on along the minus strand of DAICYU010000042.1, from coordinate 12,585 downwards.
TGCCCCCCGACAGTGTTCCCAGCGGGCGCACCACCTCGGGCGGGCGGATATGGAGGCGTTTCACATGTCCCTCGGCAATCCGACGTTCGGCGGCCGGGCGCAGCCACAGCCGGTTAATTCGAGCAAGTATCGAGATCGTGACGTTCTTGAACACCGGCTCGGTTCCGAACAACATCTTCCGGCGGCTTTCCGGCAGGAACGCCATCCCAGCCCGCCGAGCCCGCGATGTGGACGAAAGCCGCGCGACAAGCCCATCGAGCGTGATGGTTCCCCGGTCTGCTCGCAACACGCCAAACAGCGTACGAGCCAGTTCGAGCTGTCCTGAACCCAGGAATCCATAGATCCCCAGTACTTCGCCGGATCGCACAGACATGGACACGTCGCGGTATGCACCGGCCCGGGAAAGCCCCTCAATCTGCAGGACCACTTTCGCCCCTGGCCGACTATGTAACGGAATATCGGCCAGATAGCTTTCTTCCAGTTCCTGATGCCCCGTACCGATCATCCGGTCGATGACCCATCGTTTGTCGATTCGCGCACACGCCTCGGTTGCCACCGCCTGGCCGTTGCGGAACACCGTCAAACGATCGCAGACGGTCAGCACGTCATCGAGAAAATGCGAGATGAAAATGATGCTCTTTCCGGCATCCCGCAGTCGTCTCAGCAACCCGAACAGCCGCTCGATCTCCGGCGGCGCAAGGGCCGAGGTGGGCTCATCGAGGATGATGATCCGCGCGCCGGAGAACAGTACTCGCGCCACCTCCACCAATTGCTGCAGTCCCAACGACAGGTCGCCCATCCGGGCGTGGGGATCGACATCGATACCGAGGTTGGCCAGATGCGCCGCCGCGCTGCGCCGCATCGTACGCCAGTCGATCAGTCCGAAACGTTGCAGCGGTTGGGCGCCAAGGTGGACATTTTCCGCCACGCTCAGGTCGGGCACGACGGTCAGTTCCTGATGCACCATACCGATGCCCCTGGCGCGCGCATCGCGTGGCGAGGCAAAGCGCACCGGCCGTCCATCCAGCCGCATCTCACCTTGATAATCGGTATGCACGCCGGCGATGATTTTCATCAGCGTGGATTTGCCAGCGCCGTTCTCGCCGACGAGGCCATGGATCTCGCCCGCCGCCAGGGAGAAGTCCACGGCGTGCAGGGCCGTCACACCGCCGAACGCCTTGGTGATCCCGGAAAGCGCCAGCAGTCCCGGCGGCATTGGATCAGACACGGGCGAATCAGATCAGGAAGTGCTCCTCCATCCACATCATTCCCGGTGCGTTCGCCTTGGTCACGACCGGCCCGTCAACGATGATGTTTTTTGGGATGCCGCCTGGTCCGGTCTTCTCGCCGGTAACCACTGCCGCAACGCCCGCCACGATTGCGCCGCCGTGGATCCGGCACGACGGGTTGCGAACGGTCGCCAGCATTCGCCCGTCGCTGACTGCGGCAAGCGCGGGCGGCATCGCATCGCAGCCGCCAATCTTGATCTCGGTGCGGTTATGCGACTTCATCACGTTATAGGCGGCCAGTGCCATGTCGTCGTTATGGAAATAGGCGGCGCTGATCTTCGGATACTTGGTCAGCAGCGTCTCCCAAATCCGTGCGACCTTGGTGACATCCCAGTCCCCCGGCTGCGTGTCCAGCACCTGGATCTTGGGATACTTCTTGACCACTGACTCAAAGCCGCGCGCCCTGCCCTGTGCCCCGGTGTGGCCAAGAGCGCCCTGGGTCATGATCATCGTCCCCTCGCCACCGATTGCGTCAACTAGCGCCTGGGTGACTGACGCGCCCATGAATTCGTTGTCCGGGGCGAGGAAGCTGTGGATATCGATGGAGGCAAGCGGCGCGATCAACGTATCCATGTCGATCACGGGTGTGCCGGCTGCGATCAGTTTGTTGACCGGGGCGGTCAGGGTGCCGATGCCGAAGGCTTGGATCGCGACGAAGTCCCATTTCTGCGAAGCGAGATTGTCTACCGCGGCACGCTGCTTCTGTGCGGCCAGTTCGCCGTCGAACCAGGTCACCTCCACGTTGAACAGCTTGCCCCAGTATTCAGCGGCCTGCTTGCCCTGTGCGCACCAGGTCGCTTGCAGGCCGGCGTTGGAGAAAGCCGCCTTCAGAGGCTTGCCAGACCGGCCGGCGACCTTGCCAACCTCCTGCGCCAGCGCTGGATCAAGGCCAAAAGCAGCAAGCGCGACGCCTGCACCCTGCAAGAAGCCCCTGCGGTTGGCCATCGTCAGTCCTCCCCATTTTTGTTGGATCAACGTTAATGCTGCCGTGTACGATCGCGCAACCATCTCGGGAGGGGTATCCGCACACACCGGCGCGAGCGAACCGAAGCCGACACACTCCGGAGCTAAGCGCCACCCCTGGCCGCGGTGACCGATCGTAGGGGTGGCGGGGCGTCCAAATTCATGGCGGCGCGCAGACACAAGGGAGCGCATGTCCAAGACGGACTCTATTGCATGTTCAGCGGAATAGTTCCGATATCTGCGCAAACACCATCTTTGTGCTACCTGCGGACGGCCTCACGGTGCCTCCGGATGACGCGGCGCCGTCACATCAGTCAGGCAGGTAGGTAGGGGACTGGCACGAAGAAGCGGCCCGCGACCGTCCGTAGGGCATTGTTGTCTGCGTGCAGGCATGCCTCGCGCAGCGTGATGATGAACCGTGCGGCGACGGTCTGCCGCCAGAACCAGCGGTCGATCTGCCCGCTTGACGGGGCCGGTCCGTTCGCCTGGGCGGCTTCGCCGTAGAACGCCTTCAGGTCATCGATCAGGAACCGCAGCGCGAGCGCGGATGTCTCATGTGCCGGCACGGTGGGCAGCCCCCCGGCCAGGAACGCTGCCATGAAGTTCGGCCAAGCCTCGGGCGGCTGGCCCGATACGCCTACCGTGGTACGTCGGCGTCGTGTGCGCGCTCGCTCCCACGCTGGCCGCAGCAGCGCCATTTCCCGCGCCAACGCTGCCGCCCAGACTTCGGGGGTGGCCGGGTCGGCCGCCGCGCTCACCAGTGGCGGCGTCCATCCGCGCTGGTCGGACGCACCCGGCGCATCGTCGGGAAAATCCTCCAGGATCACGGGTCCGTCGCGCCGTTCCAGCAGCGCCAACGCTTGCACCAGCACCCGCCGCTGGAACGCCGCTTCGTCCGGTTCGCCCAGCGGGCGACCAAGCTGGAACGGCGTGAACACCGAGCGCGGCGGCTTCACCGCCTCAAGGTGCAGCCGCACGAGGCCGATCGTCACCGTCGGCAGGCCCCTGGCTTCGAGCATGTGGGCGAGCGCGCTCACGGCGCGCGTGCAAAGCGGTCAGACAGGCACCAGCAGAACGGCGTCCACCCGGTCCTGCTGCAACAGCCCCGCCACTTGATCCGCCGTGATCTGCATCGCCGCAGGATCAGTCGAGCCCATGACGGCGTAATGTGTCTCGGCCACGCTGCCAATCACGCCTTCGGCGGCGAGCTCACGCAGCCGATCGATCGGGTAGACCACGTTCACGTCGCGCTGGAACCCGTGCCGGTCGAAATTCACCGACACATGGCTCATCACGATGTCCCCGGCGTCGAGCGAACTCGGCAATCGGCGAAACTCCGCAGAGCCGAACGGAAACGGTGGTTCGTTGCGGGCGTGGATCGCCGCGGAACTGATCATCGCCACCCGGCGTCGCGCCAGTGGCGGGCCATCAACGAACGGCGAACTGTCGAAGCTCGGGCAATCCAGGTGCAGAATATGCGAACGCGTCGGCTCAGGGATATCGTCGATACGCGCCAAGACCAGGGCATCCCTTTGTCCGTCACTACTGTGTGATCTCATCACCCCGCCATTCACTTGTCAACGCATCGGATGCACGCAGCACGACACCAGACGAGGCATTCAGCGCAACAGAGACGGAGAGATTGGCGGCCTGATGACACCCTGATGAACCGCAGGTGGCCAGGAGCTGTGCGATAATCCCAATCCCGCCCCATGCCGGAAGTGATCAAAGCGACATCGAGGGCGGTGCGTGTTCTCGTCGTGGAAGATAATGCTTCGATTGGAATGCCATATGCCGGCGCCTTGGCGGAGATGGGTCATATTGTCTGCGCAATCGCGGCCACGGAGGCCGCAGTGGTGGCCGAAGCCGCGCGATGCAAACCAGATCCGATGATTGTTGACCCCTTGTTCGACGAGGGACGCGGTGTAGCAGCAGTCGGCAAAATTTTGCGCACCGGGTTTGTTCCACCTGTACTCGTCAGCGGCGACGCTGTGTCCGTCCGGGCACTGAGGCCAGGCGCGATTGCCATGCAAACGCCGTTTCTTTGGCGCAAGATCGGCAACGCCATTCAACGGGTGTTGGCCGGAATCTGATTTCGCTGCTGCCGGCGCAGCCGAACGTCAAACAGCCGCTTATCTGCTGTGCATACGGGGTCACGATCTTGCGGCGGGGAATTTTGCCGTGACGGAAGTTGGCCATGCAGAAGCGAGCGCCCCGAAAGCGGACGAAACGACTACTCCAGACCATTTTGTTACGGTGTAAATCTAAAGCCTTCCTGCCTCCCGACCAACCGCGGCGTGAGGCAGCGCACGATATACGGTATTTCGGGAAATCCGTAGACGCCGAGCGGTTTCGCTGATGTTGCCGGCGGTTTCTTCGTGGACGGTGCGGATGCGTGCGTTCAGCACCTCTCGAAGGGTGTTGTCTGACGCCTCGACGCCAGGGTGCGAGCGCAGCGCGGCAACCATGTTCGCATCAATCACGCCGGATATATCGCTCAGCGTCAGGCGCGTCAAAACCGCCTTCAGTTCCCGGATATTGCCGGACCATGGCAGTTGGCGAAGCGCCGCCAGCGCATCAGCCGTGATCTCCCAGCTCGGCGCCACGTTGTGAAGCAGGTGCTGCGCGATGGCGGCAAAGTCGGTTCGGTTCCGCAGTGGCGGCAGGATGATCTGGACCGTGTTGAGCCGGTACAGCAAATCGGCACGGAATCGCCCGGATGCGACGGCGGCATCAAGGTCGACATTCGTTGCGGCAATTAGCAGGATATCCACTTGCCGACGCTTGCCGCCCCCCACCGGCCGGACCGTCCAGTCATCCAGCAGGCGCAGCAGCACAGCCTGCAGCGGCGGCTTCATGTCGCCGATCTCATCAAGAAACAAGGTGCCGCCGTCAGCTTCAAGCACCAGCCCGGGGGCTCCGCCCCGCCGGGCACCAGTAAAGGCACCGTCGGCGTGGCCGAACAGTTCGGCCTCGACAAGCGCCTCCGGCAGCGCCGCGCAGTTCACGGCGACGAACTCGCCGCGCCGATTGCTGGCGATGTGGGCCCGCCGAGCAAACTGCTCCTTCCCGGCGCCGGTCTCGCCATGCAGGAGCACCGGCAGGCCGCGTCGCGCGGCAATTTCCAACGTGCGCAGCGCAGAGGCCACCGTCGGATCTTCCGCGACGAAGTCCCTGCCCGCCTGTGGCGTGGCAGTCGGCATGTATATGCTGGCCGGCACGGGTACGATGACCGGAATGGGGCGCGGCATACGGGCGTTTTCCACCCGGGCCGCGAAACTGCTCCCGACACGGTCCTCCCATCGTACCGTCGTGTTGTCACGGCCGGCGCGCAGCAGATCGTCAAACCGGATTCGGAACAGATCTTCGATCCGCCTGCCCCGGGCGACCGGTAGGCCCTGCAGCAGAAAGCGCGCCTGCGTGTTGGCGGCCAGGATCATGCCCCCGTGATCAACGGCCAGCAGCCCGGCGCTGAGCGTGTGCAGATACTCGGGGCGATTGTGCAGGGCAATCAGCACGTCAGACCTATGACATTCCCGGAACAGTCCGTTCTCGATCTGGGTTGCCGCCATCGAGACAAGGGCGCGCGTGTGTTGCTGGCGGGAGCTGCAGTCGGATGAGGCGTCCACCACACCGGCAAGCGCGCCCTGCGCGTCGAAAACCGGGGCCGCGATGCAGGTCAGCCTGCCAAGGCAGGCAGAGAAATGTTCGGCGCCATGGACCATCACCGGCGCGGCGGTGTGCAGGACGGTCCCCAAGGCATTGGTGCCGCAGCTTCTCTCGGTCCAGACGGTTCCGGGCACGATGCTGCTGGCCCCGGCCGTGGCACTGAAACTCTGGTCGGTAATCGCATCGAGCAGGATGCCGTCGGGACTGGCAAATGCAATCATGAAATTGCTGCCGGCGATCTGGTGATGGAGGTTATCCATCTCACACAGCGCCAGACGCCGCAGCAGGTCCCGCCGCTGCCTGGCCTCTCGCAACGTCGCATCATCGACGACCACCCGCGGCGGCGGCTTTCGCGGATCGAGACCCGCCGCGAGACAACGCTGCCAGCTTTCCGCGATCGGTTGCGGCAGCAACTCGGCTGCGGCGACGCCCTTGCGTTCCAGCATGGCGCGTGCACGGACCAGACGATCGTCTGGCGCAATCATCATCCTGGGCCTCCCTCCCGTCGATGATATCCTCGACGTTGCAGACCTTGCACCAAAACATGGACGCCAGAACTTCCAAATTCAAATTTCTGAGTGTTCAGTTTTGGAACAGATGTGGCGGATGCGTTGTCCCCAAAAGTAACAGTCTGAGAAAGACCAATCTAGAAAAACTGTTTTTGGTCAACTGTTGGCGGAGTGGCACGCGCCCTGCACAGACGACATGGCCGCGAAGACGGCGCGCTTTGAAGGGAAGGGCGGAAACCATGAAAGCAGCGGTGCTGCACGCATTTGACGAAGCACTCAGTGGCGCGGAGTTCGTGCGCTATGAGGATGTCCCTGATCCCAGGATCGAAAAGCCAACGGATGTTATCGTGCGCATTGGCGGTGCCGGGGTTTGCCGCACCGACCTGCACATCGTCGAGGGCATCTGGCGCAGCAAGGTCGATGTCCACCTGCCCTACATCATGGGGCACGAGAATGCCGGATGGGTGGAGGAGGTCGGCAAGGGCGTCGAAAGCGTCAAGGTTGGCGATGCGGTCATCTGCCACCCGCTCGTTACCAGCGGTTATTGCCTGGCCTGCCGGCGCGGCAACGACATGCATGCGACGGACAGCCGCTTTCCCGGGATCAACGCCAACGGCGGCTATGCCCAGTATCTGGCAACGGGCGAGCGTAGTCTGATCAAGCTGCCGAAATCACTCGCGCCCAAGGACGTCGCGCCGTACACTGATGCCGGTCTGACGGCCTACCGGGCGGCAAAAAAGGCGTCCCGGCACCTTTTACCGGGCGAGTATGTGGTCTGTATCGGCGCCGGCGGCCTCGGCCATATCGGCGTCCAGGTGCTGCGTGCACTCTGCGCGGCCGAGGTCATCGTGGTTGACCGGTCCGACATGGCGCTCAGCCTGGCCAAGGACTGCGGTGCGCATCACCTGGTGAAGGGCGACAGCAACGCGGTTGAAAGCGTGATGGCACTGACCGGCGGCCATGGCGCCGAGGCGGTGATCGACTTTGTCGGCGAGGGCAGTGCGGTGGCCGAGGGCCTGGCGATGACCCGTAACGGCGGCTTCTACTACATCGTCGGCTATGGCGGGAAAATCGACATTCCCACCATCGATATGATTACGTCCGAAAAGACCATCGTCGGCAATCTTGTCGGCACCTACCCCGAACTGGTCGAACTGATGGCCCTGGCGGATCGCGGCATGGTCCATCTGGCGACCAAGGAATATCGCCTGAGCGAGGCCAACCAGGCGCTGCAGGATCTTCACCATGGCAAGGTGAAGGGTCGCGCGGTGCTGGTGCCGTGACAGTCACCCGGGCGACAATCACACAGGCGCTGGGGCGAGCGGTCCGGTGAACGCCATGCCCCAGACCATGGCGCGCCCCCTGCTGGATATCCTGGGCGCCCGCTGGCGGGTTGGTGTGGCCGCCGCGGCAGTCGCCTGGGATACCGCTACGGGGCTCGCCGGGTTCGCCCTGAGCGACGGCACCCTGGCCATCGCCCATCCGGTGTGGCCCGGCGCCCCCACTGTCCGACCGGCCGCTGGCGGTGGGGTCGAAGTTGTCCCGGGCACCGCCGCGGCGCCCCCCGCCGCGCGGGTGAAGGCGCACGCCAACACCTGTGTGTCGGTGGCGGCGGACCCGGGCGGGGGTTTCCTCACCGGCGGCACGGACGGCCGCGTCATGCAGGTGCAGGTGGACGGCACGGTGCGGGCCTTAGCGCACCAGGGCGGGCCGATCAGCATGGTCGTCGCCGGACCAGGACGTTGGCGTGCTTTCGCCCTGCGCGACAGCGTCCACCGGGTCGGCGGCGCGGCGGATCAGATCAAGCTTCCCGGGCCGGTTTCCGCCCTAGCCCTGTCGCCCGACGGCAGCCAGTTGGCGATCGGCCAACCGGGCGGCGTCACCATCTGGGCAGGCGGCGATGCACCCCGGGTTCTGGCTGCAACAGGCCACCCGTGCGGCCTGCAATGGAGCACTGACGGGACATTCCTCGCCTGTTTCCTGGAGGACGGAACGCTGCGGGCGTGGCACTGGCCAACCACCGTCGCCTCCGACATCCCGGCTGGCAGCGTGGCAGCGCTCTGCCCGGTGGCCGGCGGCGGCTTTGCGGCCGGGCTGGCCGGCCGGGTTGTGTACTGGGCTCCACCGGCGCCGCAAACGTATGCCTGCGGTGTGCCGAACCAATCGGCGGTGACCCGCCTCGGCGGCCACCCGTCGCGCCGGCTGGTTGCGGCCGGTTACGCCAACGGCGCCGTGGTGCTGTGCAGGCCGAGCGATACCGGGTTCATGCTGCTGCGGGGCGCCGGCGAAGGTGCCGTGCGTGCACTGCGATTTTCGCCATCCGGCGAATACCTCGCGATCGGCACCGACGGCGGCGAGATCGCACTGCTCACGCTGCCGGACGCGCTGTTCAGGGACCGTGGAGAACGCCGATGAACGAAGAAGACCAGTCGAAGGACCGCTTTTTCGAACGTGTCGGCGAAGTGGCCGAGGAAATGATTGCCGCCCATGGCAAGGAGTTCGCCATGGGCACCCTGATCCTGGCTGCACGGTTCATCGTCGAAGGCAAGCCCCTGGCAGGACGCCGGCCCGAGAGCAAGCCGTCATGAGTGTCCCGGTCTGGCACATGTGTCGCATGCAGGTGTCGCAAAATGCGACATCTTACTGCGTAGTGACTTTACACTGTACTAAGGAATGCACGGATATTTCATATTTTTTCTTGATAGAACCGGTTGGCACAGCGGTTGCTCATAGTAAAATTGGCCAGTCTCGACTTTGACTGGCACCCGGCGGCGCCGCGAAATTGCGACGCCGCACACAAAGCAGAAACGCGAAGGAGACACCCATGCCTGATGGATTGACGCTCAATAAAATCACGGCGCAGCGCGGAATCAGCATTGGCGAGGCGACACGTCGCGTCGCCGACCTCGGCTGGACGCCGAGTTACGTGCAGGAAGCAATGACATTTCCGACCGACTACAAGATCAAGAAAACGCCGCGCGACCCGATGAAGCAGGTTCTGCGCTCCTACTTCCCGATGCAGGAGGAGAAGGACAACCGGGTTTACGGCGCCTTGGACGCGGCGCTGCGGGGCGACATGTTCCGCAATGTCGAGCCCCGCTGGGTCGAGTGGATGAAGCTGTTTCTGGCGATCATTCCGTTCCCGGAGATCTCCGCGGCCCGTTCGATGGCGATGGTCGGGCGGCTGGCGCCGGGCGAGGAACTGCGCACCGGCTTCGCGATGCAAATGGTCGATGAGTTCCGTCACTCCACGATTCAGATGAACCTGAAGAAGTGGTATATGGAAAATTACATCGATCCGGCCGGTTTCGACATCACGGAAGCCGCGTTCGGCCGTTGCTACGCCACGACCATCGGCCGCCAGTTCGCTGAAGGCTTCGTCACCGGCGACGCAATCACCTCGGCCAACGTCTATCTGACGGTGGTGGCGGAAACCGCGTTCACCAACACGCTGTTCGTGGCGATGCCGTCGGAAGCCGCCCGTAACGGCGACTATGCCCTGCCGACCGTGTTCCTGTCCGTGCAATCGGATGAAAGCCGGCACATCGGCAACGGCCACTCGCTGCTGATGTCCCTGATCAACGATCCCGACAACCATCAGCTGCTGGAACGCGACCTGCGCTATGCTTTCTGGCAGAACCACGCCATCGTCGATGCCGCGATCGGCACGTTCATCGAATACGGCACGACCAACCGGGACAAGAACAAGGAAAGCTATGCCGAACTCTGGCATCGCTGGATCTATGAGGATTACTACCGCACCTACATGCTCCCACTGGAAAAATACGGCATCAAGATCCACCACGATGATGTCGGCGCCGCCTGGGACCGCATGGTCAAGAAAAACTACGTTCACAAGACGGCACAGTTCTTCTCGGTCGGCTGGCCGGTGAATTTCTGGCGCATCGAGGCACAGACCGAGAAGGACTTCGAGTGGTTCGAGCATAAGTATCCCGGCTGGTATGCCGAATTCGGCAATTACTGGAAGTGGTACGAGAAGCTCTCCACCCCGGGCGAAAAGGTCATCACCTTCAACAGCGACGTCGGCTACGTTTACCCGCATCGCTGCTGGAGCTGCATGGTGCCCTGCCTGATCCGCGAGGACTTCTGCTACGACGAGGTCGACGGTCAGATCTATACCTACTGTTCCGATATCTGCCGCTGGACCCACAAGACTGCCTTTGCGGCCGAGTATGAGGGCCGGCCAACGCCGGCGATGGGCCGCTTCAGCGGCCGGCGGGAGTGGGAAACCTGCTATGATGGCTGGGATCTCGCCGACGCCATCAAGGACCTCGGCTTTGTGCGTCCGGACGGGCAGACGCTGGTTCCGCAGCCACATCTGATCTTCGACGACAGGAAGATGTGGAAACTCGACCATGTCCGCGGCGACACGCTCGGCAGTCCGCTCCAGGCGTTCCGAAAGCTGACGCCGGAACAGCGTGAGGCGGCCGCGGCGGAATACCGCAAAGGCTTTACTATCACCTCCCTGGACTGACCTGCCTATGCGGGAGCCGGCTGCGGCCGGCTCCCTTCCTTTCTCCTCGGTTCGGAAGCGTCCCATGTCCGATAAAATACACCGCGTGCGGTTCGAGCCGGTTGGCGTCGAGATGGACGTATTTGAAGGCGAAACAGTACTGGACGCAGCCTTTCGCCAGGGCATCTCCGTGATGCATGGTTGCAAGGAAGGGCAGTGCAGCAGCTGCAAATCCGTGCTCGTGGAAGGCGATATCGAGCTGCTGAAATACTCGACCTTCGCATTGCCGGATTATCAGAAGGAGACCGATCATATCCTGCTGTGCCGGACGCTGGCCTATAGTGACATCACTGTCGAGTTGCTGAACTACGACGAAGACCTGATGCGCCGCTCCATCGCGGTAAAGGAATATGATGGCGTCGTCACGGGCGTCACGCCGCTGACGCACGATATCCGCCTTCTCGAAATCGCGCTCGACAACCCGCTGCGCTTCTGGGCAGGGCAGTATGTCGATCTGACGATCCCGGACGCGAACATCACCCGATCCTACTCGATGGCCAACCCGCCAAGTTCGCCCACCCGGCTGCAGTTCATCATCAAAAAGTATCCGGACGGCGCGTTTTCCGCGCTGCTGGACGGCGCCCTGCAGGTCGGCCAGCGGCTCAAGGCAAAAGGCCCATACGGGACCTGCTTCCGCCGCGAGGAGCGCACGGGGCCCATGCTGCTGATCGGCGGCGGGTCCGGCATGTCGCCCCTGTGGTCGATCCTGCACGACCACGTCGAAAGCGGGGAAAATCGGCCGGTGCGCTTCTTCTACGGCGCTCGCACGCGCCGCGACCTGTTCTATCTGGAGGCATTCGCCGCGTTGACGGCGAAATTGCCGGACTTCCGCTTCATCCCGGCACTGTCGCACGCGGAACCCGACGACGAATGGACTGCCGAGATCGGCTTCATTCACGACGTCGTCGCGCGGACCCTGCGGGCTGAAGGGCTGGATGGCAATGTCGATGCCTATTCCTGCGGCCCGCCGCCAATGATCGATGCGGTGCTGCCAATCCTGCAGATATCGGGGGTGGAGCCGGAACGCATCTACTTCGACAAGTTCACACCGGCCGTACGCTAAGAAAACCAATCAAGGGAGACCTGCAACATGAGTGCGTCACAAGAAACCATTCCCGTGAAATCCGGCGCCGCCGGTTCGGCCCAGTTCGCCGGCTCCGACAGTCGCCGTTACAACTATTTTGAACCGAAAGGCCGCAAGGCGACTCATTACGTATACATGACGGTCGACGTGCAGCCGGATCCCAAGCGCTACCTGCTACAGGACTGGATCATCAGCTTCGCGGACGGCACGCCGACTTATTACGAAGGCTGGACGCAGCTCAAAAGCAGCGACTGGCACAAGTTCCGTGCGGTGGACCAGGAGTGGGAGCGCACCCATTATCAGCGCCAGTCCACGATCGTTGGCATGCTGAACACGGTGATCGCGAACGGAAGGCGTTCGGGTGCGCCGGGCCGTTTCGACAAGGCGTGGGTGAAGGTGCTGCAGGACCACCTTGGTGCCTACAAGCATGCCGAATTCGGGCTGGGAACCTCCACCATGCAGGCCCAGCGCTACGGCTACACGCAGATGATTAACAATGCGATCCTGACGAATTCGTCCTACAAGCTGCGGTTTGCC
>DAICYU010000429.1 GCA_027311485.1 Acetobacteraceae bacterium | reverse complement strand
GGCTTCATAATCGCCCGTGGCGCGGGCGCGGTGGCCACCTTCATAGTCATGACCGGGCGGCCGATAGCTGAGCGGGGTACCGGTCACGTTCGGAACATGCGGTTTCTGCCACGGCTTGCGGCCGCTCAATGGCAGCGGCGCATCGGTCGTGTAGTGCAGCCAGGCGTGCCATTCCGGCGGCACCACGCTGGCTTCGGGCGCCCCGGCGTACAGCACCCACCGGCGTGTACGCAGCGCCTCCGGCCGGGGGCTCTTCTCCTCGTAGTAGCGATTCCCCACGGCATCGGTGCCAATCTGGCGACCCTTGAGCCTGGTAAATATCAATGTGCCGATATTCATGTGGTGACATATACGCAGGCCCCGCGCTTTGGTCCACCCACCGCAACGCATTCGCACAACCTGGGTTCAAATCGACGAGTTAGTGACCCAGAATGAGTTATCCCCAAGATTTTGCGTCAATCCACAAGCCGGACCACAAAATACCCTACCTCACCGGCTGAAGGCTGCATAACATCACGGGTATGAAGACGCCCCGTACTACGCCCCACCGAACCTGGAACGGCGTGCGGATGCGCCGGATTGAGGCTTCGCCCGATCCCGACGCCGCGCCCCGTGTCGTTACCCTGCCCGTCTCGTGGGAGGATTCGGCGGCCGCGGCTCTGGCGGCCCTGGCCCCCGGTGACGGACCTGTTGCGCTGGCAACCGCGGCGCAGGCGTGGATTGCACCGGTCGCCGCGGCCGGCGCCCAGGTCGGGGTCGATATGCCGCTTGCGGACCGGCTGCACCGGTTGCTGATGCTACGCCGAGCGGCGCCGTCTGAAGCGGTGTGGCGGGGGGCGGCGGCCGAAGCGCCGGGCTTCGTGCTGAACCTGCCGGCCTTCCTGGACAGCGACGGCCAGCTTGATCTGGCCGATCTTGCCGAAGCCGTGGACACGGCTGTGACCGCACTGACCTTCGCAGCCCCGCGGGTCGCCGACATCGATGTCGGCATGGCGGACCTCGCTGGCTTGCTGGCGGCGCTTGGCGTCGATTATGAGAGTGAGGCGGCACAGGATATCGCCCGCTGCCTGGCGGCGATCCTGCGTGGTCGGGCCGATGCGGCCTCCGGCCGCCTGGGGCGGGTGATGGGGCCGATGCGACCGGCCACGTTCAACTGGCCGGCACCGCCCCGGACCGTACCGGTGCGTGGCCTGGCCGAGGCAGCCCACGCCGCCCGTCAGGCTGCGGCGGGGATTGAGGGTCTGCGACACCGCGCAACCACCGGCATTACACGCGCTGGCGTGACCGAGGCTCTGCTGGGTTGTGAAACCGGGGGCATCGCGCCGGCTTTCTCGGCCGTGAGCGCCGGCGGCGGGCTGACCCGCTGGGCACGTGCCTGGCTGGGTATCAGCGGCATCACCGCCGAGGAGGCGCTGGCCACGGCGCTGGCGGGCGGCAGTCCGGTGCCGCTGCCCGGCACGGCCGCGCATGGAGCGATGTACGATGCCGTGGCACCGTTCATGCACGCCATGCCGGCGCGGCCGCTGCCGATGAAGGTGCCGGCTGCTGCGGTACGGCGGCGCGACCTGCCGGGACGCCACAGCGGCTACACGCAGAAGGCGTCGGTCGGCGGCCACAAGCTGTTCCTGCGCACCGGCGAATACAGTGACGGCTCGCTGGGGGAAATCGCCATCGGCCTGCACAAGGAAGGCGCCGCCTTCCGTGGCCTGATGGACAATTTTGCACTGGCCGTCAGCCTGGGGCTGCAGCACGGCGTGCCGCTGGAGCGGTTTGTCGAGGCGTTCACCTTTACCCGCTTCGGACCGGCTGGCGCGGTGGAGGGTGATCCGGCGGTTCATGCGGCGACGTCGCTGCTGGACTACGCGTTCCGCAACCTCGCGGCAAACTATCTGGGACGGCACGACATCCCGGATGCGGAGATCGAGGAGTCTGATACCGTTGGCGATGGCATGCGGGATCAGGCCCCGCTGCTGCCGCTTGACCTGCCGGACGAAACATCGTCGCGCGCGCGCCGGCGTGGGCTGCGGGTGATTTCCCGGTAGCTGGACGCAGCCGCGCCAGCCTGTCGGTCACCGGCGGGTTGCGACACCGACACAGTGCGGGGGCAAGCGACCCTAACCGGCAGCCTCGCCACTGGAAGGATTGCCAGCCGGGACCATTATCATGCGGCAGCATCGCCTACGGGCATGGTGCCGTTGCAGCGGCCGAGCATCCGCGATGGCACGCCGGGTGCAAACTCAGGTAATCCGTGGCACAGGATCGGGCGGCGCAACGCGCCGGTCCGATACGTCACAGGAGTGGAAATATGGCAGGTCGCATCGAAACTACGCTCGCGGAACTTGGCATCACCTTGCCCCGGCCCATGCAGCCGATCGCCAATTACGTCCCCTATGTCGTCACCGGCAACCTGGTGTTCGTGTCCGGCCAAGTGCCGGCGATCGACGGCAAGGTGGCCGTGACCGGGAAGGTCAGTTGGAGCGTCTCTGTCGACCAGGGGAAGGAAGCCGCCCGCCTTTGCTTTATCAATGTGCTGGTGCATCTGAAAGCGGCATGCGGTGGCGACCTGGACCGGGTCCGGCGCGTTGTGCGCCTGGGCGGCTTCATTGCCTCGCCGTCCGAGTTTACGCAGCAGGCCCTGGTGATGAACGGCGCCTCCGATCTGGCGGTGGCGGTGTTCGGGGAAGCCGGCCGGCATGCGCGCACCACGATCGGGGTGCCGTCCCTGCCGGCGGACGCCGCCGTCGAGGTGGAAGGATTATTTGAAATCGAGTAGGAGACAGCATGCCCGACGGTTCGGCGACGCTGACCCTGACGCTTCATGCCCGGATCGCGGAGATTGATGCCGCCGACTGGGATGCCTGCGCCGGCAATGACAATCCGTTCGTGAGCCATGCGTTCTTGAGCGCACTGGAGGTTAGCGGGTCCGCGAACGCCCGCACCGGCTGGCTGCCGCAGCACGCCGTACTGCGGACAGAGGACGGGCGCGTGGTGGCGGTCGCGCCGATCTACGCGAAATCCCACAGCTACGGTGAATACGTGTTCGATCATGGGTGGGCCAACGCGCTGGAACGGGCGGGTGGCAACTACTACCCGAAACTGCAGTGCGCCGTGCCGTTCAGCCCGGTCCCCGGGCCGCGGCTGTTGCGCCGTCCAGGCTCCGGCGTCCCGGTCGCGGCCATGGCGGATGCGTTGCGGCAAGCTTGCAAGACGCACGATCTGTCCTCGGTCCATGTCACATTCTGCACGCGGGAGGAATGGCAGGAGCTGGGCGAAGTGGGATGGCTGCAACGCATCGGCATGCAGTTCCATTGGGAGAACCAGGGTTACGGCAGCTTCGACGATTTCCTGGGTGCATTGTCGTCGCGCAAGCGGAAGGTGCTGCGGCGGGAGCGACGGGATGCGAACGCCGCCGGCCTGACGTTCCATACGCTCTGTGGCGCCGACATCACCGAGTCGCACTGGGATGCTTTCTATCAATTTTATCACGCCACTGTGGACCGGAAGTGGGGTTCGGCGTACCTGACCCGCTCCTTCTTCTCGCTTCTCGGCCAGCGCCTCGGGGACAAGGTCGTGCTGATGTATGCGGAGCATGATGGCAAGCCGGTTGCCGGTGCGCTGAACTTGGCAGGATCCGAGGCGCTGTACGGCCGCAACTGGGGTAGCCGCGGCGACTGGCCGTTCCTGCATTTTGAGCTGTGCTACTATCGCGCTATCGACTGGGCGATCGAACATGGCCTGAAGCGGGTCGAAGCCGGCGCACAGGGCCGCCACAAGATCCAACGCGGCTACCTGCCGAAGCACACCTATTCGGCGCATTGGATTACGCATGTGGGGCTGCGTCGCGCCGTCGCCGGGTTCCTGGAGGATGAGCGGCCGGCCATAGAGGCCGAAATGGCTGCCTTGGCCGAGGAGTCGCCGTTCCGGCAAGCCGACGATTGACGGCCAGCCTGACAGGCTTCGTCGGGGAAACCAGATTGGAGCGTGAGCGTCGGTGGTTGATCGGTCCGGCGGTGTAAAGCGCGCTCTCGGGCAACGCCGCGACCGATAACCGGTGTCGTCCCCGCAGCCGGGGTCAGTCACTTAATACAGTGGTCTGCCCGATCGGCATTCCAAAGCATGCTGACGCAGCGGCGAGCGACGATGACCCGAGTTGGCCCTTGACCGTCACCGCC
>DAICYU010000428.1 GCA_027311485.1 Acetobacteraceae bacterium | reverse complement strand
GCGGCGATCGATGGCGGCTTCCTTGTCGGCCTGGTCGCGCGCCACATGGAAAGCCCGTGCAACCCCGACCTGCATGGGATCGAAGCCGAAGCCGTTTGCGCACATGGCATCGCGATAGACGTTGAACCGGGCGATTGTGTCGCCGATCGACGCAAACTGATCGAGCAGCAGGTTATGCCCGCGCGCAGCGACCTTGCGAATCGAATCGGAGTGGCCGGCGCCCTGCCAGAACGGCGGATGTGGCTTTTGAGCGGTAGGAGGCTCGACGATAATGTCGTTGAACTGCCAGAACCGTCCGTGGAAATCGAAACGCTCATTCGTGATCCAGGACTTGGAGATGATGTCGATCGATTCCTGGAATCGCGGTTCGGCTTCCTCCATCGGAATTCCGAAGCTGGCAAATTCGTTGTGCCGATAGCCCTTTCCGACACCGAAATCGAGCCGGCCACCGGACAGCAGATCGACTGTTGCAGCCTGTTCGGCCAACAGCACCGGGTTGTGCCAGGGCAACACGATGACCGCGGTGCCCAGCCGGATGGTTGAGGTTCGGGCGCCGATCCACGTCAGCAGATTGAGCGTCGCGGATACCTGCCCGAAACCGGTGAAATGGTGCTCGACGATGAAGGAACTCTCGTAGCCAAGAGCCTCGGCTTCGATGATGTAGTCGATGTAGTCCCGGAAGCCGGCGGCGCTATCCACGTCCGGGGTGCCGCTGCGCTGCGCGGTGGCAGCCCCGAATAAGCCGAAGCGCATGGGCGATCAGTCCCTTCCGTGGAATCGCCGGTTGTTTCCGGTCATGCCGGGCGCAGGCCGCCCGGCATCCCTGACCCGGGTCGCGGTATCAGTGAATTTCCCCCGAACGCTTCAGCGCCTCCCGCAGTTTGGCCGGGGTGAAATCAGGCGCACGGCAGACGTCCAGGATCACCTTTTCCCGGCGGGAAACGAGGTCTATCGCCGCCGGCAGCTTACGAACCGCATCTGCCGGGATCACAACAGCGCCGTGGTAATCGGCATGGATCACATCGTCATGCTGCGCATGCATGCCGAACACATTCACCGGCTTGCCGAAATCCACCATATGCACATGCGCGTGGCTCGGCCCGATCCGTCCGCCGATCATCTGAAAGCCTTTAGCCCAGGCATCGAGGTCGCGGAATGACCCGTTGGTCACGCACCCGAGAACGCCGAGCGCCTGGTGAATGGTGGATTGCACTTCACCCCAGTAGGCGCCGTAGCCCAGCCGGCCGTCGATATCCTGCAGCACCGCAATGGTCGGCAGATCGACACGGGCGACATAGTCGTACCAATCGGCGCGGTCGGCCACCTTGGTGCGCGGCGCTTCCGTAGCGCGGATCATGCCGACCCGGGCGATGCCGACGATCGGCTTGGCCTTGGGGTCGATGCAGACCATTGGCTCAACGGTGTAGCCGAATGCACGCCGCTCGGGCACCACAATCTCCAGCCCGTTGCAGATCGTGGGCGTGTCCCACTGGGCCAGGATATCCAGATCTTCCTGGGTGAAAGGGCGTTCGGCCATGGCGGTTTCCTTGTCTGTGGACGGTTATTGTCGCGCGCCGGGCGGGTGCGCGGCAAGATGGCGGTCATGAGCATGATCGCGACCGGTGGCAAGGCCATCTATGGCGCGCCTTTGGGCATCCTGATGCTGGAGGCGAAGTTTCCGCGTATTCCCGGAGATATGGGAAACGCGACCACATGGCCGTTCCCGGTCTTGTATCGCGTGGTGAAGGGGGCAAGCCCCGAGCGGGTTGTCCTGAATGCGGCCGAGGGCCTGCTGCCGGACTTTCTGGCGGCTGCGGCGGACCTGGTGTCCCTGGGCGCCGAGGCAATCACGACCAACTGCGGATTTCTTTCGCTGTTTCAACGCGAACTGGCGGCGCATGTCGGCGTGCCGGTGGCAACCAGCGCGCTGATCCAGGTGCCATGGGTGCAGGCGACGCTGCCGCCGGGAAAGCGGGTGGGAATCGTCACCGTCTCGGGTCGATCCTTATCGCCGCGGCACCTGGCGGCCGCGGGGGTTCCGCTGGATACGCCGGTCGTGGGAACGGAGAACGGCCGGGAGTTCTTCCGCGTACTGATCCTGGGGGAAAAGCAGGACATGGATGTCGGGCTGGCCGAGGCGGACGTCGTGGATGCCGGCAAGGCTCTGGTGCGGCAGCATCCCGACGTTGGTGCGATTGTGCTGGAGTGCACGAACATGCCGCCTTATGCGGCGACGTTGCAGGCCGCGGTTGGGGTGCCGGTTTTTGACATTTATTCGTTGATCACGTGGTGGCATGCCGGGTTGCGGCCGCGGGTGTTTGCTCGACCGCAAGGGACACGATGAACCGTGGCACTTGCCAACGACACGGAACAGCACCGCCAACTCACATTACCTTGAGTTCTAGTTCGAGATGATCTACCTCGTTCGCAGCATGTCCAACAAGCTCCATCAGGCTCCGAATGTCACTGCCGTCTCCGCCAGTTGAGTCCTCCTCCGCGATCGCGGGCCGGGGCATCCGGGAGACGATCCGGGGCCTTATGTCACTGGTCTTACAACCGATACGCTCAATCCGCGGCGGACGCCTGACGACCTATACCGACCGTTATAGGGTAGCATGCCTGCTTTCCTGGCTGCCCTGCAATTTAGGATGGTTGCTGCGGACCTTTGGCTCTGACAAGCAAAGGGCTGAAGAACATGCCTACGGTCCCACCTACCATGCGTTGTTTCGCGGATTTCGATACAAGCGTATAAAATTGATGGAAATCGGGGTATTGGACGGTGCGTCCCTGCTGGCGTGGCGCGCCTTCTTCCCCCGCGCCAGAATTGTCGGCTGTGATATCGAACCAAAAGACCGATTTGCGATTGGTCGAATTCAGACACGGGTAATGGACCAGAGTTCGGCAGCCGAGCTTGCTAAAGTGGGAAGCGAGGAGGGCCCGTTTGACATAATTATCGATGATGGCTCCCACCTCAGCAGTCATCAGATCATCTCTTTCTACGACTTATTTGAACGAATTACCCCTAACGGGATTTATATCATCGAGGACGTACAGACTTCATTCTGGCCAGGACACTTCGGTGGCAAAAATATCAACAGCCCCGCATTTCAACAGACCTGCGTTGGAGAATTTCTCGAGTTGGCCAAATATGTCAACTACAGCGAATTTCGGTCCGCCGACCAGGTCGATCAGCGCCGCTTGGAATGCGCCAAACGCATAACACGCATTGCGTTCGAGCATAATCTGATCGTCATTCATCGCGGTGACAACAATATGCCGTCCAATTACGAGCGTCAGGCGAGAGCAAATAATTACTGGAAGGATCGGCAGTAGGCCGATTACTCCTGTGACCCGCACCTCGGAATGGTCACGGGCGGCGGTGCTATCCGACCGGCGTGAGCCGGATCTTCATAAGACGTGATGGAATTGGCAGTATGAGGCTCGGTTCTTTAGCTGCTGGAATTGCTGATCAACTGTCTCTGGCATTCAGAAACCCAAAAAAATTTATTGACAACATTGACTACACTCTTCACCCGAAGAAGTTAGCAGATAAACTTCTGGGCTTGGAACTCCTGCCCCCAATCCATGTACATGTCGAGCCACACGACAGCCGCCAACCGCATTTGAATGTGCTTCTTCCCACCCTTAATCCAACGAAGTTGACCGGCGGGCCAAATACCGCACTTATAATCGCCTGCCATCTGGCGAAAATGCATATACCTATACGAGTAGTCGCTCTCGACGAACAAGTCATTGCGAACGTGGACGTGCTTGTCGCGCATCTTACATCTTTGTCTGGAGAACAGATTCAGCCAAATAGTATTACTTTTGGCTCGACATGCCAGGCCGATCGTCCTGTGGCGATAGGACACCGGGACGTGTTTCTAGCGACCTCCTGGACAACGGCTTACAGGCTGAAGTCTGTGTTCCCGCGAATGATGACGCCTGAATTTCTTTATCTTATCCAGGATTTCGAGCCCGGATTTTACCCGTGGTCGAGTTCCTATGCGCAAGCGCTTGAAACGTATTCACTTCCATTTCACGCACTCATCAACCAACAGGGGCTGGCGGACTATCTTTTCCAGTCCAGCGTTGGTCAGTTTGCAGATCCCGCCTTCAAGGACAAATGCATTGTCTTTGAACCAGCTATCGACCGGACATTGTTCTTTTCGCAAAAGCAGT
>DAICYU010000427.1 GCA_027311485.1 Acetobacteraceae bacterium | reverse complement strand
GGGAATCCCCGCCACGTAGCGGGATGAACCCGGGTTGGCTGGGAACGGCCGTGAACAGCGCGGCGGCGGAAGGAGGGCGGAAGACCTGAATCACGCGATCAAACAAAGACTATCAGATCATGATTGGGTCGACCTGACCCAATCATGATCTAAATTGGACGAAGTAATGTGAACAGCTCTACTGGCCCGGCAAATCTAAAGCCGACGTGCTCAGCAATCTCCGTACAAAAGGGTTGCCGAGGATTGCGAGTCGCAGCTGCCATTCAGATTCGAGGAGCCCCTTTCACGAGCACCCACAATGATTCCGAGCGTCCATTCCAAACGGTTCGTGACCTGTCTGCGGTCGCAACCCTCAATCGGTGGCGGCGCCCGAGAGGACGGCGAGGTCGGCCGCCTTCTCCTTGGCCGCCCTTTCCTTCCGCTCGCTATAGCGGTCGGTGAGGTAGCCCGAGCGATCCCGCAGCAGCAGCGTGAACTTCACCAGTTCCTCCATGACGTCGACGACGCGGTCGTAGAGCGGCCCGGGCTTCATGCGGCCCGCCTCATCGAATTGCTCATAGGCCTTGGGCACGGAGGACTGGTTCGGGATGGTGACCATGCGCATCCAGCGGCCGAGCAGGCGCAACGTGTTCACCGCGTTGAAAGACTGCGAGCCGCCAGAAACCTGCATCACGGCCAGCGTCCGTCCTTGCGTCGGGCGGACGCCACGGCTCTCCAGCGGCAGCCAGTCGATCTGATTTTTCAGAATGCCGGTGACGGCGCCGTGCCGCTCCGGGCTGCACCACACATGCCCCTCGGACCACAGCGACAGGTCCCGAAGCTCGGCGACCTTCGGGTGGTCCGGGGACACGCTGTCGACCACCGGTAGGTCCCGCGGGTCGAAGATACGCGTCTCCGCACCGAAGCGGCGCAGAATCCGCTCCGCCTCCAACGTCAGGAACCGGCTGTAGGACCGCTCCCGGAGAGAACCATAGAGGAGGAGGATCCGAGGCGGATGGGTGGAGGCTGCGGTGACATTCAGTTTCCCGATGTCCGGCACGTCCAGCTGGGCTTCCGAGATATTGGGCAGCGACAAATCCGGAAGGGTCGGTTCAGGCATGCTGTTCTCCACTCAAGGCGCATCGGTGGTGGCAGTATCCGCCAGCACCATCTGGATTTCCGGCGCGACGCTCCTGGCAACGCGTCACGCTGGTAAGTGTCGCCGAGGCCGTGCCGGTTGAGTGGCCATAGAACGGCCGCGGGAATCCCGCCCATGCCGCAGTGGCGCCGTCTGGGGCCTCGGCGGCATAAAGGATCGCGACACCCAGATCGGCCCGACCCAGGACGTAGGCTGCGGCCCGTAGGCTGCGGCCAGGCCGGGGTGACCGGCGCCGATCCTAGCCACAGTGCGGACCTGCGCCTGCGTCACGCCGCTCGGCGCGCCCCGCGATCGTACCAGGCGCGGCTGCGCATCACGATCGCGACCACCGACAGCATCACCGGCACTTCAACCAGCACGCCGACCACGGTCGCCAGCGCGGCGCCGGACTCGAACCCGAACAGGCTGATGGCGGCGGCGACGGCCAGCTCGAAGAAGTTGCTGGCGCCAATCAGCGCCGACGGCCCCGCAACGCTGTGCGCCGAACCGCATTGGCGGTTCAGCAGGTAGGCGATACCGGCGTTGAAGTAGACCTGGATGATGATGGGCACCGCCAGCAGCAGGATGACCAGTGGCTGCGCCAGGATCTGCTGGCCCTGGAACCCGAACAGCAGCACCAGTGTCGCGAGCAGGGCGACCAGGGAGACAGGGCCGAGCGCCTTCAGGGTTTGGGCCAGCGCGGCCTCGCCGCCGGATGCCAGGAGCGAGCGGCGCCAGAGCTGGGCGGCGACGAGCGGGACGATGATGTAGAGCACGACCGACAGCAGCAGCGTGTTCCAGGGCACCGTAATGGATGAAAGGCCCAGCAGGAGCCCGACGATCGGCGCGAAGGCAATGACCATGATGGCGTCGTTCAGGGCCACCTGGCTGAGGGTGAAGTTCGGCTCGCCATCCGTCAGACGGGACCAAACGAATACCATGGCGGTGCAGGGCGCCGCCGCGAGCAGGACCAGGCCCGCGATGTAGCTGTCGATCTGACCGGCGGGCAGCCAGGGGCGGAACAGCCAGCCGATGAACAGCCAGCCCAGCAGGGCCATGGAGAAGGGCTTCACCAGCCAGTTGACGCCGAGGGTGACGGCCATGCCGCGCCAGTGCCGGGCCACCTGTCCCATGGCGGTGAAGTCGACCCGCAGCAGCATCGGCACGATCATCAGCCAGATGAGCACGGCGACGGGAATGTTGACCTGGGCCACTTCCAGCCCGCCGAGGCCATGGAAGAAGCCCGGCAGGACGGCGCCGAGCGCAATGCCCGCGACGATGCACAACGCCACCCAGACGGTCAGATAGCGCTCGAAGGTGCCAAGTGCCGACTTGCGCTCCCGACTGGCGGCGTCGGCCTGCGATGACGCGCTCATGCCGCGGCTCCGCCAATGATATGCTGACCGGCGGCCCCGCCGAGGATACGCTGACCCGCGACATCGATGACCGGCCCGCCATCCTCCTTGGCGCAGGCGCCGCGCTGTGGGTGCGCGAGACTGTCGAGCACGATCTCGGATGGCCTGCGCAGCCAGGCGCCGAGCGGCGCCACGACGATGGGCCGGTTGATCAGGATGGGATGCTGCATCATGGCGTCCAGAAGTTGGTCATCGGTGAGTCCGGGGTTGTCGAGGCCGAGCGCATCATACGCCGTATCCGTGCGGGGGAGGACATCCCGCACCGGAACGCCCATGCGCCGGATGACATCGGCCAGTGCCGCGCGCGGGGGCGGCGCCTTGAGGTATTCGACGATAACCGGCGCCTCGCCGCTGTTGCGGATCAGGCCGAGGACGTTGCGCGACGTCCGACAGGCCGGGTTGTGGTAGATTGTTGTCGCCACCATGGTCTCCTGGGCGAAAGGTTCAGGCGAGGGTCGCATCCTTGGTCACCGGCGCCGTTCGCGCGGCCGGGCGCGGCTGGTCCCGCGGCGTCTGGTCCCGTGGCGTCTGGTCCCGCGACGCCGGCAGCAGCATCGTCGTTGCCAGGCAGATGCCCAGCATCGCCGCCGAACCCCACAGGCAGGCCTGGATACCGCCCGCCTGCACCAGGATGCCCGAGAGCAGGATCCCGATGAGGCGTCCGGCGGCGTTGGCCGCGTAGTAGAAGCCGACATCCTCGGCCGCCTTCTCCGAGCCCGCATAGGCCAGGATGAGATACGAATGCAGGGACGAGATCACGGCGAACGCGAAGCCAAAGATCGCCAGGCCGACCACCAGGACCAGGTCCGGGCGTCCGATGCCGGTGAACAGGACCAACGCCAGGATCACAGGGATGGCGGTAAGAACGGCGCCCCAGAGCCGCGCTTCCGGCACCTCACGCGACAGGCCGTCCGGGCTGCGCCGGATCACGGACGGCGCCAGCGCCTGCACGCCGCCGTAGCCGATGGTCCATGCGGCCAGGAACCCGGAGACTGCCATGTATTTCCAGCCGTTGGCATAAAGGAATACCGGCAGGCCGACGACAAACCAGACGTCGCGGGAGCCGAACAGGACGATGCGGGCTGCGGCGAGCAGGTTGATCGGCCGGGTCTTGGCGAACAGCTCGCGGAAGCTCTTTGACGCCTTGGCCTTGCCCAGCGTCCGCGGCAGCGACAGCGTCACCCCGGTCAGGACCACGACCAGCATGGCCGCCATCAGCCACAAAGCGGGGCGGAAGCCGACGAATTGAAGCAAGGCGCCGCCAACAAAGAAGCCAAATCCTTTCATCGCGTTCTTCGACCCGGTGAACCAGGCCACCCATTTGAAAAGCTGCCCGGCGCCATCCTGTGACGTCGCCTTGATGGCGGACTTCGACGCGGTCTTGGTCAGGTCCTTGGCCACACCGGCGATACCCTGGGCGATGACGACCCAGGCCACCGAGGCGGTGGCGCTCCAGTCCGGCTGAAGCCCCGACAGCATCAGCAACCCACCGATCTGAAGCGTCAGGCCAATGGCCAGCATGCGCGGGATGCCGAAGCGCAGCGCCAGCCACCCGCCGCCGAGATTGGCGAAAATGCCCGCCGCCTCGTAGAGCAGGAACAGGAAGGCGAGCGTGAACGGCGTGTAGCCGAGATGGTAGAAATGCAGCAGC
>DAICYU010000426.1 GCA_027311485.1 Acetobacteraceae bacterium | reverse complement strand
GAAATCCAGGAGGAGATCATGTGGCTGTGCGAGGCCGCGCGCGTCCCCGTGGTGTGGGCCACCGAAGTCCTCAGCGATCTCGTCGCCGACGGGCGGCCCAGCCGGTCCGAAACGACCGACGCGGCGATGGCGCAGCGGGCCGAATGCGTGATGCTGAACAAGGGACCGTTCGTCGTTGAAGGGGTATGCTTCCTGGCCGACGTGCTGCGCCGGATGGACCGCCATCAGGACAAGAAAACCGCACGCTTTGGCGCCCTACAATCCTGGCCGGTGTCGGAACTCGCATTACGACGATACGACATGGTGGCTTGATCCGCCGAACCCGGTAGCCGGCAGCCGGTGCGTGTCCAGACGACCAACCCGCTTGTGTTACGAAAGAAACGAACGGCCACCGGGTGCGCGGACGGGGTTCGGCCCCCCGCCGCGGCAAATCTTCGCGATGAACCGCACGCGCCAGCCCTGCCGGCATGACCCAGCCCTGCCGTCATGACAAAGCCGGCCGGCATGATTCGACACGGCCCGCCAATCGACTAAGCTGGCGTAAACATCACAGGAGGAGACGCAAAATGGCCGAACTCACCGGCTCGGAAATCATCGCCAAATGCCTGAAGCTTGAAGGTGTCGAGGACCTGTTCTTCATCATGGGCGGGCCGATGCTGCTGGCGGAAGCCACCTGCGTCAAGGAAGGCATCCGCATGATCGACGTGCGGCATGAACAAGCCGCCGCCTTTTCCTGCCAGGCATACAGCCGCCTGCTGCAGAAGCCATCCGTCTGCATGGCGGCATCCGGTCCGGGCGTCACCAACCTGATCACCGGTATCGCCAATGCCCTGGTCGACTGCTGCCCGGTGGTGGCGATAGGCGGCTCCAGCCCGCTCAGCCAGTTCGGCCGCCAGGTGTTCCAGGAAATCGACCAGGTGGAGCTGATGCGCGGCTGCACCAAGCATGTCGACCGGCTGATCAACCTCAAGCGCATCCCGCAACAAATCAACTTCGCCTTCCAGAAGGCGATGGCCGGCAAGCCTGGCCCGGTCTACCTCGATTGCCCCGGCGACATGCTCTACCAGAAGATCGATGAGAACCTGGTGGACTGGAGCTTCGCCGGCCGTCCGCTGCTGGAAAGCCGGCCGCTGGGCGATCCGCGGCAGGTCGACGCGCTGATCGGCGCGCTGGCAGAAGCAAAGAAGCCGCTGATCGTCTCCGGCTCCGGCGTCATCTGGTCGCAGGCGTGGCAGGAGATGCAGGCGTTCGTCGAGGCCGCCGGCATCCCGTTCTACACCACCCCGCAAGGCCGCGGCGTGGTGCCGGACGATCATCCGTATTCCTATCTGGCGATGCGCTCGGGCGCGTTCCGCGATGCCGACCTGATCATCGTACTGGGCACGCGGATGAACTATATCATCGGCCATGCCTCCCCGCCGCGCTTCGGGCCGGCGGCGAAGATCGCCCGCATCGACATCGACCCGGCCGAGATCGGCACCGCCGCCCGCTATGTCGATATTCCGATCGTCGGCGACTGCAAGGCGGTGCTGGGGCAGTTGCTGCACGGCATGAAGGGCCGCGTCAACCCGGATAACTATGCCGACTGGCGCAAGACGCTGGCGGACGGGGAAGCGGCCAAGCGCGCCGCCGCCGGCGCCAACAAATATGCCGAGGACGGCGACATCCATCCGGTGCGCATGCTGGAGGAAGTGAAGAACTTTGCCAACCGCGACGCCATCCTGTGCGTCGATGGGCAGGAGACGCTGAATTACGGCCGGCAGACGATGCCGACATTCGCGCCCGGGCACCGGCTGAACTCGGGTCCGTTCGGCACCATGGGCGTCGGCCTGCCGTTCGGCGTCGGCGCCAAGGTCGCCTGCCCGGACAAGCAGGTGATCGTCGTTCACGGCGACGGCAGCCTGGGCCTGAACGTGATGGAGCTGGACACGGCGATCCGCCACAAGATCCCGCTGCTGGTGGTTGTCAGCCTGAACGGCGGCTGGACCGGCGATCCGAAACGGGAAAAGCCGGGCCGCGATCTTGGCTACACCCGTTACGACAAGATCTGTGAGGCGCTGGGCGGCTACGGCGAATACATCACACAGCCGGAAGACATCCGCCCGGCGCTGGAACGGGCCCAGAAGAAGGTGGATGAGGGGATGGTGGCGCTGGTGAACGTGCGCACGGATTACCGGGCGCGATTCTCGGGCGTGGCATTCTCGGATTACACGACCTGAGGCGGCCGGCGCCGCTGCGGCCGTTCTGACGCGACCGCGTCAGGGTGAACCGCGCGGCGCAGCGGTCCTGTCCGCCGGCGGTTGGGTGCGGGCCGTGTATGGGCAGCGCGTGCGGCCATCACGCGTTGCCGCCGGTACGCCGATGAGTCTGCCGCGTCTGTCCTGACGGCACCCGGCTCGGCCGCATCCCGCCATGACCGCCATGCCTGGGGTGGCCGCGGCGCGGCCTTCCGCGCCGTCCTCGATGGGAGCGATTGGGCAGGCCACCACAAACGCTAACCGAGCGAAAGGGATCACGCATGAAAATAACCGGTATCGAAACCTACTGGACGCAGACCCCGTTCGACATGGGCGGCAAGCCCGCCGCGTTCGGCGGCCTGAACTGGCAGAGCATGAACACCGTCTGGCTGCGCGTCATGACGGACAAGGGTATAGATGGCTGGGGGGAGGCGTTCGGCCATGGCGGTTCCGCCGCGTCGCTGGCGGTGCTGGATACGCAGCTGGCCCCGGCGGTCCTGGGCCAGGATGCACGCGACATCGCCGGCCTGCGCCGCCGCCTCGGCCAAGCATTCCACTTGTACGGACAGAACGGGGCGCACACCTATGCCATGTCGGCGCTGGACATCGCCCTGTGGGACATTGCCGGCAAGGCAGCGAACCAGCCGCTCTGGCGCCTGCTGGGCGGTTCGCCCGTCGAGACATTGACCAGCTATGCCAGCCTGCTGCGCTATGGCTCCGCCGATCAGGTCGCGGCAGCCTGCGGGCGGGCGACCGAGCGGGGATATCGCGACATCAAGCTCCACGAAATCACGCTGCCGGAAATCGCCGCCGCGCGCGACGCGATCGGCGACGCGGTGCGGCTGATGGTCGATGTGAACTGCCCCTGGACCGTCTGGCAGGCGCTGGCCATGGCACGCGACCTGGAAGACCTGGACCTGACGTGGCTGGAGGAACCGGTCTGGCCGCCAACCGATCATGAGGGCCTGTCGCGGGTGCGCCTGGAAGGCGGCATCCCCATCGCGGCGGGGGAGAACGCCGCCGGCCTGCACGATTTCCGCGCCTCGTTCGAGGCTGGGGCGCAGGACATCGCCCAGCCCAGCGTCACCAAGATCGGCGGACCGTCGGCGATGATCGAGATCGCCGCCCTCGCGAAGGCCTTCGCCGTCCGCCTGGTGCCGCACAACGCCTATTTCGGTGCTGGCTACCTGGCGTCCCTGCACCTGAACGCCGCCCTGGCGCCCGATGCGCCGTTTGAGCGGCTGTTCGTCGACCTGGAAGCCAGTCCTTACCACGACCTGGTGGAGGCAAAGAACGGCAAGGTCAGCGTGCCGGACGGGCCGGGGCTGGGCCGCGATCCGGATATGCACGTGCTGCGCCGCTATCTGGTGCGGGAGCCGACGACGCATCAGCTTCCCGGCTGATCCGCCCCGCTCGCCCCCTCGGTCGGCCGCCGCGCCGCCGGTGTCCGGCTAAAGCGTCAGTCCGCCGTCGATGACGATGGCCTGGCCGGTGATGAATTCGGCATCGTCGCCGCACAGGTAGACAGCCAGTGCGGCGATCTCCTCCGGCGTGCCCAGCCGGCCCATCGGCTGGCGAGCCACGAACGCGGCGCGCGCCGCCTCGGTCGATCCGGCCGCAGCGGCATTGGCGGCGATGCGCTCACCCAGGCTCGGCGTTTCCACCGTGCCGGGGCACAGGCAATTGCAGCGGATGCCCTTGGCAACAAAATCAGTCGCAACGGACCGCGTCATGCCGATCACCGCGGCCTTCGATGCGCTGTAGATGAAGCGGTTCGGCACGCCCTTCAGGCTGGATGCCACCGACGCGACATTCACGATCGAGCCTTTGGCACGTCCCAGCATGCCCGGCAGGAACGCCTGCATGGTGCGGAACATCGACCGGCAGTTCAGGTCGAAAGCGAACGACCACTCGGCGTCCGTCGCCTCCAGCAACGTGCCCTGGTGCAC
>DAICYU010000425.1 GCA_027311485.1 Acetobacteraceae bacterium | reverse complement strand
GCCGATCCGTCGTCGGTCGCCGCCGCGGTCAGCGAGGCGGCCAGGGCCATGGACGGACTGGACGGTGTGGTGAACGCCGCTGGCGTCCTGGCGGAGACCGGCATCGCCGACACGACCGCCGAAGTCTTCGCCCGCACCGTCGCGGTGAACCTGACCGGCACTTTCTTGGTGATTCAAGCCGCCGCGCCGTTCATGCGGAAGGGAGGCAGGGGAACGATCGTCAACATCGCCTCGGGTGTCGGGCTGATGCCGACCGGGCCGGGCAGCATCGCCTATGTCGCCTCTAAGGGTGGGGTCATCGCGATGACCAGGTCCGCGGCGATGGAGCTCGCGCCTGCCATCCGTGTAAACTCAGTGTGCCCGGGGGCGGTGGAGACGGCGATGACCGCGGCCACCATCCGCACCGAAACGGGCGATCCCAACCCTGATATCGTGGGCCGCTATGCCCTGGGCCGCCATGCCCAGCCGGAGGAGCTGGCCGCGGCGATCCTGTTCCTGACATCGGACGAGTCGTCGTTCACGACCGGGATCGCGCTACCCGTGGATGGCGGCCGGACGTTTCACTGACCGGGCGGGCTGTTTACTTTGCGTCGTAGCCACCGTCGATCACCGACAAGGCGTCGGTCATGAACGACGCCTTGTCCGAGCAAGACCAACTCGCCGTGAAGATGACGGCACAATTTGGGCGCAACTCGGGGGGGGCAACAGCAGCGGCAAACCAGCCGCGACAGCTTGCAACGCGCTCGCCGCCTGGTTCGACGCCAGTTTCAAGCTGCCCGGCTCATTCGTCCTGCCGCCCATCCAGGATCGCCTCGAACATATCCGGCGCCAGGAGCGTCAACCGCAGGATCGACAAGCTCGACGTTTTTACGCCAAGACCCGGGTGCTCAGGAAGATGTGCCTGGTCATTCCGGCGTATCATGTCACAGGCATGATCGGCCCGTCAGGCTGCGGCAAGTCAACGCTGCTGCGTGTAATGAACCGCACGTACAGCATGTATCCGGGGCAACATGCGATCGGGACGGCGCAGATGAACGGACAGGACATCCTGGGGCCGCGCGTCAATCTGAAATACTTGCGCAGCCTGGTCGGGATAGTGTTTCAGGAGACCACCGTCTTCCCGATGTCGATCCATGAAAATGTCGCATTCGGGACGCCGCTGCATGAGCAACTGTCCCGCGCCGAACTGGCGCTGCGGGTGGAGGAGGCGCTGGTCCGTGTCGCGCTTTGGGCCGAAGTGAAGGATCGCCTGCAATCCCCCGCGAGCGGCTTGTCTGGCGGGCAGCAGCGGCTGTGCATTGCCCGAGCGCTTTCGACCCGGCCCGAGGTCTTGCTGATGAATGAGCCGACATCCGCGCTCGGCCCGCAGAGCATGAGCAAGGTGGAGGATTTGATCGACGACCTGAAGCGGACGGTCACGATCGACGACTTGAAGCGGACGGTCACGATCGTCTTGGTGACGCATCACCTGCAGCAGGCGGCGCGGTGCGCGGATCGCGTGGCGTTCTTCTACCTGGGGGAGATGATCGAGTCCGGTTCCGCCGAACAGATGTTCACAGCGCCGAGGCTGCCTTCCACCCAGAATTATATTACGGGCCGGTCTGGCTGAGCCATGGCCGACATCACGCCACACGATCTTCGTCCCGGGGATATATGGCAAGCACCAATCGCGCGGCTTCTGACAATGCTTGGCGCTTCGGCTGCCGGGCTCGACACCGCGGGCGCGCGGGCGCGGATGGCCGAATATGGGCCGAACGACGCGGCGGCGGAAAAGCGCCATCCGCTGGTGCTGCAGTTCCTGGCGCGGTTTCGCAATCCGCTGATCATCATCCTGCTGGCCGCAAGCGCCCTGTCGGCGGTAACCGGGGACGTGCCGAGCTTCGTGATCATCGCGGCGATCGTGCTGCTGAGTATCACGTTCGACTTCGTGCAGGAGGTGCGGGCGCAGAGCGCGGTCGAGGCGTTGCGGCGGTCGGTCGCGGTGCAGGCCAGCGTGCGTCGTGACGGCAAGACGGTGTCGCTGCCAATCGACCAGCTTGTACCGGGCGACGTCGTCGAACTGATCGCGGGCGACCTTGTGCCGGCCGACTGCCGCTTGATGGAGAGCCGCGATCTTTATGTGAACCAGGCGCTGCTGACCGGCGAGCCTTATCCGGCCGAAAAGCTGGCGAGCGAGACGGCCTCGGCAACCGGATCGGCGACAGGCGCGTCGGATATCGCCTTCGCGCAGGCGCGAAACACGGTATTCGCCGGCACATCCATCATCAGCGGCACGGCGGTGGCCCTTGTCTGCCTCACGGGCGCAAGGACGGCCCTGGGCAAGTTGGCGGTCACGCTCGCGGAGAAGCCGCCCGCCACCGCGTTTGCCGTCGGCATCCGGAAGTTCGGCCTGCTGATCATGCGTTTCACCATCTTCATGGTGCTGTTCGTGCTGGTGGTGAACGTGTCGTTCCACCGGCCCTTGCTGGAGTCGCTGCTGTTCGCGGTGGCGCTGGCGGTGGGGCTGACGCCCGAACTGCTGCCGATGATCGTGACGGTGACACTCGCGCGGTCGGCACTCCAGATGTCCAGGCGGCGCGTGATCGTCAAACGGCTTTCGGCCATCCACGACCTGGGCGCGATGGACATTCTGTGCACAGACAAGACCGGCACGTTGACCGAGGCCAGGATCAGCCTGGTCCGGACCATCGACGGCCATGGCGCCACATGCGAACAGACGTATGCTGACGCCTGCATCAACAGCCGCTTCGAAAGCGGTATGAAAAGCCCGCTCGACCAGGCAATCGTCTCTGCTCGGCCTTTCGATATCGCGGCATGGAAGAAGATCGACGAGGTGCCGTTCGACTTCGAGCGGCGGCGCGTGTCGGTGCTGGTGGAGCATGAGGGTAAGCGGCGGCTGATTGTGAAGGGCGCGCCCGAGGACGTGCTGCGCCTGTCGGGTTTCCACGAGAAGGATGGCCACGCAGTGCCATTGGACCCCGAAACCCGCCGAGCGTTCGAGAGCACGCTGGAGGGGCTGGGCGCGGAAGGTTTCCGCGCCCTGGGCGTCGCGAGCCGTGTGGTGGATCGGAGCCACGCTACGGCGGCGGTCAGTGACGAGGCGGACCTGGTGTTTTCCGGCTTTGCGGTGTTCCTCGATCCCCCGAAGGAGAGTGCCGGCGAGACGATCCGCAGCATGGCCGCGGCGGGCGTCGCGGTGAAGGTGCTGACAGGCGACAACGAGCGGGTCAGCCGGCACGTTTTCCAGGAGATCGGCATCCCGGTCACCGGGGTTCTGGCGGGCGCCGAACTGGAGCATATGTCGGACGAGGCGCTGATCGGGGCGCTGCCCCGGGTGAACCTGTTCTGCCGGGTCAATCCGCAGCAGAAGCATCGGGTTTTGCTGGCGGCGAAGCGGCTGGGCCACGTCGTCGGCTTCATGGGCGATGGGATCAACGACGCTCCGGCGCTGCATGCGGCGGATGTCGGCATCTCGGTCGATGGGGCCGCGGATGTGGCGCGGGCGGCGGCAGATCTGATCCTGCTGGAGCATGACCTCGCGGTGGTGCGCGAGGCGATCGTGGCAGGGCGCAGCACGGTGCTGAACGTGTCGAAATACGTTCTGATGGGTGCGAGTTCCAATTTCGGGAACATGTTCAGTATGGCCGGGGCGGCGCTGATGATGCCGTTCCTGCCGATGCTGCCGATCCAGATCCTGCTGAACAACCTGATCTACAACGTTTCGGAAGTGGCGATACCGTTCGACCGCGTGGATGCCGAGGCTGTCACCGACCCGGTTACCTGGGACATGAAGTTGGTCGAGCGCTTCATGCTGGTGTTTGGGCCGGTCAGTTCCATATTCGACTTTGTAACGTTCTACGCGATGCTGTTTTTCTTCGGCGCCGGACCGGCGCTGTTCCAGACGGGTTGGTTCATCGAATCGATGACCACTCAGACGCTGGTGGTGTTCTGCATCCGCACACGCCGCGCGGCGTGGCACAGCCGGCCGGGCCGTTTTCTGGTGGGCACCACGACCGGCGCGGTGGTTATGGCGTTGCTGCTACCCGCCCTGCCGATCGGCCGCTGGTTCGGCTTTGTGCCGCCGCCACCGCTGTTCTTCGTTTACCTGATCGCGGCGACGCTTGCCTATCTGGGGCTGGTCGAGGTGGCCAAGGCGGTGTTCTACCGGACCATCGGCCGGTCCAGGCTGGTCCGCC
>DAICYU010000424.1 GCA_027311485.1 Acetobacteraceae bacterium | reverse complement strand
TTCTTTTCAAAGCTCAGCATAGCCATCGTCAGGGTCTCCTGGACCAGAGCGCGGAATCAGATGGCGGGACGGGGTGCAAGCCATGACCCGTACCCGCCACCTGGCCGGACGCGGTTATTTCGCGGTCGAGGGCAAAGGTGCCATCTGCGCCGCGGTTACCCCGTGATGCGGCCCTTCCAGCCAGTTGAACCGGTCGGTGCTGAGCAGGATGAAGTGGATCAGCAGCGCCAGGACAAACAGGAAAACCCCAAGGGCAACGAGCACCCGGCGGGGATCGAACAGCAGCCAAAGTCTCCACATGTTCGCTTGCTCCTATACGAGTTGCGAGATCGTGTGGGTGATCAGGCTGCCATGGTCAGTCAGCCACGACGTTGCGTAGCCGTGCGGACCGGGCAGCCAGGGACGCCATTGCCACGCAAGGAAATGCGCGATGATGGCGACCACGGTGAAGACGATGAAGCTCGTGATGAAGATACCGTGGAACTCTTTTGCTTCCGCCTCCGTCAACCCCGACACCGAGGTTCCTGTTGGAGATACAGCCATTTGTTACACTCCAATTACGGCTAGATAACCGTCGTCGCACCCATCCCGCGCGACTGGGTTTGCCGTGAAGCCGGGCCACGGCGCCCCTTCCGCCGGCGGTGCCGACGGAATCCCGTTGCGGCCTGAAATCAGGCCGGTTGACGCTCCGACAGTGCCCCGGCCACCCGGTCCGCGGTGACGCGGTCCTCGCCGGCCTGGCGCACAATGCTTTCGATTCGGTCACGCAAACGCTTGGCGGCGGAGATGCGGACCAGGAAGGGTTCGGTATCCAGATGCCGGTCCAGCATCTCCTGCGCGTCGTCGTCCCAGGGGCAGGTCGCGCTCAGGCGCGACGGCGTGGCTTCGACCTTGTCCAGGTCGGTGCCCAGCGGCAGGATGTTGAACAGCGCGTCAAACAGCGCGTTGCAGAATTCCTGCACGATATAGGTGGCGCCGGCATAGCCCATGAACGGTGTGCCGGTGGCCCGCCGGATGATGGCACCGGGGAAGGAGGCCGGGATGTAAACGCTCCGGTTGCCTGCCTCCGCCGCATACATCCGTTCGTTATAGGACCCGAACAGAACCAGCGGCGGCCGTGATCGGATGGCGGCACGGATCGCGGCGTTGTCCGGCTTCACGCCGGCGCAGCGGGATTCTGCCAGTACGCACGGAATGCCCATCTCATCTTCCAGGAACTGGCGGATGCCGCGAGTGTAGGTGTCGGTCGCAACCACACCGAACGTTGCCGTGGCGAAGAAATCCTGCGTGACGCTGCGCCACAGGTCCCAGATCGGCTTGATCGTGGTGTGCTTCTCCCGCTCGATGAACGGTTCCGGATCGATCCCGGTCAGTTCGCCCAGCTTGCGCAGGAAGTTTGTGGTGGCAAAAAGCCCGATCGGCGCCTGCAAATACGGACGATCAAGTTCCTCACAGAGCTTGCGGCCGAATTCACGGTAGAGGCAGACATTTACATCGGCTTGGGGAAGGCGTTGCAGGTCGTCTACATGGGCGCCGATCGGGAAGGTCATATTGACTTCGCATCCGACTCCTTCAATCAGCCGGCGAATTTCGGCCAGGTCGGACGGCATGTTGAAGGTGCCGTAGATCGGGCCGATGATGTTGACCCGGGGCTTGGCGCCCTCGGGCCGAACATAGGGTTTCGGCTTGGTCCGTTTCGCACCGAACTCGTTCCACAGCCAGTAGATGGCGCGATCTGCGGCCTGCCACTGATCCTCATCGATGGTGCGCGGGATGAAGCGCAGCACGTTGGACCCCTCGGGGGTAACGCCGCCGCCGATCATTTCCGCAATGCTGCCGGTGACGACCACCGCCGGCCCGTCCGGATCCAGCGTCTGCGACGCTCGGCGCATCGCATCCTCGGTGCCGTTCCGCGATAATTCTTCCTCGGACAGCCCGGTGACGACGACCGGCAGTTCGTGCGGCGGCAGCGCGTCGGTGTAGTGCAGTACGGCGGTGACCGGCAGGTTTTCACAGCCGACAGGGCCGTCGATGATGACGCGCAGGCCGCGGATCGCGGTGAACGCATAGACTGCGCCCCAGTAGCCGCCAGCACGGTCGTGATCGAGTACGAGCATGGTTCAGGTCCCCACAGCCTGAGCGGCCCGGGCCTTCGCCTCGCGCGCCTTGCGATAGCGCTCCCGGCTGCCGGGCGGGTCCTTCGGGATGCTGTTGAAGCCGTAGCCGGCTGTTTCACCCGATCCGACCGTGTTGAAGAAGCTGACCATGCGGGCGAAGCGCTCCTGGCCCCGCGTCTGGGCCGACACGATCGCTGCCAGCGCGGCGGCCCCCGCCGGGCCGAACAGCGGACGGGCGGACACCATGTTGGTGAAGTACAGCGCGGGAATGCCCAGCGCCTTCGCCTTCTGTACCAGCGGGGTCGTGCCGACCGCGAGGTCCGGGCGCGCGTCCTGCATCGCCGCCACGTCCTGCTCCAACGAGGCGCGGTACTGCACATGGGTCCCACGCGCTTCCAGCCACGCCCGGTCGGGTTCGCTCCATGGCGTGCGCGGGCAGGCGGTGCCGACATAGGGCACTTCGGCACCGGCTTCGATCAGCAGCCGCGCGACCAGAAGCTCCGATCCTTCGTAGCCGGAGACGGTGACGCGGGCGTTGATGCGGTTTGCCTCCAGCGCGCCGCGGATGGCGGGCAAGGCGCGGGCTTTCGCGGCGTCGGCACTGACGCCGGCGGCGGCGGCAACGGCGTCCAGCCAGGCGGCGGTGCCTTCGTAACCCACCGGGGCGGAGCCCACGATTGGACGGCCGGCGTCCTGCATCTCCCGGATCGATGCAGTGTAGAACGGATGGACGGCGGCGGCCACGGTGCAATCCAGCGCGCCGTACAGGTCGCGCCATTCGCGGGACGGGATCTGCGGCCCGACTGCAAGGCCCATCGGCGCGAGCAGGGCGCCGACGCCGACCGGATCGACTGGGAACAACTCACCGATCAGGGTCACTGTCGGCATGTCGGCCAGCGCGCGCGGACGCGCGACCGGGCCGGACTCGGCTTCCAGGCGCGCATAGCGCAGCATCGCGCCGGCCAATACGTCCTTGGCCTCGGCATGGGTCGGCACGCCAAAGCCGGGAACGTCGATGCCGATGATCCGCACGCCGTCGATGGCCTTTGGCAGGCGGTCCAGCGGCACGCCGGACGCCGTGGGCACGCACAGGTTGATCACCACGACGGCGTCGTAATTCTCGGGCTTCGCCGTCTCGAACACCGCATTGCGGATGTCCTCGTACACCTGCCCGCGCACCAGCGTTTCCGAGTTGAACGGCACGTAGCCGACCGTCCGCTTCGCCCCGTAGAAATGCGACGTGAAGGTCAGGCCATAGACGCAGCAGGCCGAGCCGCAGAGGATGGTTGCGGTGCGGCGCATCCGCAGGCCGACGCGCAATGAACCGAAGGCCGGGCACATTGATTGAGGCTGGTCATGCGGCCCGCGCGGATAGTCAGCCAGCAGCTTGTCCAGCGTCTCGCTCTTGCCAGCGGTCCGCGCCGCCGCCTGCATTGTCTCCCGGCCACCATGACAGCCGGATGATGTCGATCCGTCCATGTCATGATCCTTCGTAGATGACTTCCAGGGACGGCTTTTCCAGCAGCGTCGTGGCACACATGTCCTCGGGCGTCGCCGGGTCCAGCACGACGTCACGGCCGACGGCGTCGCCTGCGAACAGGCCCAGCAGCCCATCGTGGCTGAGGGGTGTCGGCCGAACCGGCGGGGCGGAGGCGACGGCTTCCGCCAGTTGCTCGAATACCGAGGCCCAGCGCCCGCCAGGCTTGCCGATGATTTCATAGGCGGCGCTTTTGCGGCGGATGTCCTCATGCGCCGGGATGGCGGACAGGACCGGGATTCCCACCTTGGCGGCGAAGGCCTGCGCCTCCCCGGTGCCGTCATCCTTGTTGATGACCATGCCGGCGACGCCGACATTGCCGCCCAGCTTGCGGAAGTAATCGACGGCGGAGCAGACATTGTTCGCGACATACAGCGACTGCAGGTCGTTGCTGCCGACGACGATCACTTTCTGGCACATGTCGCGGGCGATCGGCAGGCCGAAGCCGCCGCAGACCACGTCGCCCAGGAAATCCAGCAGCACGTAGTCGAAGCCCCAGTCATGGAAGCCCAGTTTTTCCAGCAGCTCAAAGCCGTGAATGATGCCGCG
>DAICYU010000423.1 GCA_027311485.1 Acetobacteraceae bacterium | reverse complement strand
CCGCGTTGCGATTGACGAAGTTGTTGATCGTGACGTCGTTGATGTTCGTCGTGTGACCGATATTGACCCGTCGCACGTAGCGCGGCGACGCGTGATACCAGGGATGGTACGGTTCCCGCGGGCCAAGTGGCACCCATCCAACCGAGCCGGATGCCAGCGCCGCACCCAGGCCAATGCCCGCGCCGGCACCAAGGAACGTGACCAGCGCCGGGGCGTAAACCGGCGGCGCGGCAAATTGGCCAATGCCGGGGGTCCAGCCCCAGCGGCCACGGACGGCCATCCAGCGGCCATAATGGAACGGTGCAAAGCCCCACGGGGCATTGTCGATCCAGGTCCAGCCCCAGGGTGCGACATAAGCCCAGCGCCCCTCACGGTAGGGGACCCAGCCGGCTGAGACGGGTGGATACCAGACCGGGCCGTAATCCGGGACGTCACTCCAGGTTCCGGCGGCGGCCAGATCCTCGCCGCCGGGCATGGCCATGACCTGCTGCGGGATCGGGACTGCCGGCGGTGGCGGCGAGCCTTGCGTCTCCATCTGGGCATTCAGGAAGTCGGTGCGCACGGCTGGGCCGATGCTGCCCTGGAAAGGATCGGTGCCGGTGAGAGTCGCGGTTTGGTTTTCGGCCACAGTCAGCGACACGCCCGGGCCTTCAATTAATGCAGCGCCGTTCATGACGGTCACCAGCGTCGGCTGGTCGGTGGTGCCGACGATGATGTCGTAACGGCCCGCGCCGCGCAGGCGCACCACCCCACGTGGCGTGGTGATCAACCACTTTTCATTCGGTGCCAGATCGCGCAGGCGGAGATAGGCTTCGCCCTGCGCCGCCACCGCCTGCAGGCCACCCATGTCCAGGCCGGTAACGGTCAGTTCCGTGGCGCCTGCCAGTGCCACACGACTGTCGGAGACCTCCAGGTCTGCAGTCGCCGTAGGCTCGGTCCAAAATGAATTTCCGGCGCTGACCGGGTAGTTAATACTTGCCGGCGTCCAGTCAGTGTCACCCTGTGTGCGGAACGAAACCGATCCGTTAACCGTTGCGATGCGTCCGACACGCTCCGGCGGGTCGCCTTGGTTCTGATCGGGTGGCTGTCCCGGTTCACCAGGCGGCAACGGCGGCAAAGCCGCCTGCGCGAGGGCCGCCAATGGCAGCATGGCATCGCCCAACAGCGCAGACAGGGCCGCGCTGGCGACGAGGCGAAACAAACGAGGACTCCGACGCATCCGGGCGTACCGCTCAAAGATTGTACCGAACAGATGGCCGGAGACGATGTCAAAACAAAGCCCGTTTTGCAGCGTCAGGTTCATCTCCCGGACAGCATGCTCCCGCTGTTGACCACGTAACGCCGATTTAACTCGATCCGGCTGTCGTCGATCTTCCGCCCTGCCCATATTCATAAATCACCGTCCGTGCTGGCGGTCCGTTCAAGGATGCAAGAAATGGTTGGTCGATATCGCACCTTCCTGACGCTGCTGATGGTTGGACTGATCGGGTTGAGCGGCTGCGCGGCTTACTCGACCTATCCAACCTACGGTTATGGGTACGGGTATGGTTACCCTAGCGTCTATGGGGACTATGGCTATCCTGGGCCCTATTATCCTGGCGGTGCGGTGTTTGGCTTTGGCGGTTGGGGCTACGGCTGGCGTGACGGCCGGTACTATGGCGACTGGCATCATGGTGGCTGGGATCGCGGCGGCTGGCATCACGGCGGCCCTGGTGGGCGGTATTTTGCCGGCCGGGGCGGGCCACACGCCTTCGGTCATGGCGGATTCCACGGGGGGTTCCATGGTGGCGGATTCCACGGCGGGGGCCACGGTGGCGGGGGCCATGGCGGCGGAGGCCACCACGGCTAGTGCAGCGCCGGCCGAGGCTGGAGACGAAGAGCATGCGTGATCCGCGCCGCCGGGTTCTTCAACCTCCGCCGATCGTGTTCTCCGGTGGCGAGCTTCTAAAATCCGGCTGCGTGCAGGCCTAGGATCGCCCGCGCGCAGGCCTGTGCCCGGGGCACCATGGTATCAACCTGCAGGAATTCCTCCGGCGTATGTGCATTACCGCCGACTGGTCCAACCGCGCACAGCGTCGGTGTGCCAACGCCCGCGGTGAAGCCGGAGTCGGCGCAGCCGCCGGTAAACTCACCGTCTGTGTGGAAGCCCGAGGCGACGGCCGCGTTGACGTAGAGTTCGAACAGCCGCTTTGCCGCAGGGGTCTGTGTCAATGGCAGAAATTCCCCCTTCACCTGCAGTTCAGCCCGTGTTCCCGGGACATAGCTGCGGCCAATAATCTGATTGATACGCGCCATGATATCCGCCCTGTCGCTCGGATCGACATAGCGCAGGTCGATTTGTCCCTCGGCCCAGGGTGCCACCGTATTGACGCTTTGTCCGCCGCTGACCAGGCCGACGTTCAGCGTAATGCCGCGATCCAGGTCGGTCAGTGCGTGTATGGCCTGGACCTTCCGAGCCAACTCCTCGATGGCGCTGATACCGGATGCGAAATTTCCGCCCGAGTGAGCCGCTTTGCCGGTGATCCGGAAGGCCATGAACACGCCGCCCTTGCGCCCAGTAACGACATTGCCGGACACCCGGCCGGGTTCGCTGTTGAACACCACGCGGGCGCTTCGGGCTTCGGCTTCGATCACGGCGCGTCCTTCAGGGCTGCCGATCTCCTCATCACCGGTGAATAGGCCGACAAGCGGGGCCGGGGCGCCGCCAAATTTGGCAAAGGCCGCAAGAACAAAGCAGTTCATTACGAGGCCCGCCTTCATGTCGGCGACCCCCGGTCCGTACGCAACGCCGTCGCGAATCGTGAAGGGACGCCGCGCGGCCTCGCCGTCCGGAAAGACCGTGTCGCGGTGGCCCATCAGGATGATCCTGCCACCAGCGTTGCCGGCCGCGTCCTGGCCCGCGATCGTCGCCCGCAGGCAGTCGCCGTGGCGGCTTTGCGGCAGGACCTGGACGGTCAGCCCGTGGCTTTCCAGGAACCGTCGAATCACGCCGCCAACGGCATCGATGCCACGCTTGTTGTAGCTGCCGCTGTCAATGTCGACCATTTCGCGCAGCAAATCGATCATCGCACCCTGCTGGCTTCCAAGCCATGCGGCGATTTCAGCTTCGGCCATCGACCCATTCCCCCGGTTGCAAGGCAGGCCACGGTCTACGAAGCTGGCCCGATGCTCAAGGGGGCGTTGGCTTTCGTGCCGTGGGGCGGGTACTCTGCCGGCCGGCGTTGAACACGCTCATCGACGCCTCAGACGCATGATCGTAGCCGCGGACATGCTGCTATCGGTTGTCGCGTAAGCGCGACTGCGCTGACCACGAGATAAACGATCGCGGACGCGAAGGGGCGGCGGCCGCGACAGCGGGGCCGGCGGCTGACGCCGCCGTGCCGCTGTCGCCGACAAATCGACCGGCTGGGTTCAGGCGTTCATACCGCGGCCGTAGCCCGAATGCTGCATCAAGCAGCGGCTTTCCGACCCGATCGCTTGCCGTTACCCGAGGCCTCCAGCATGATTCCGCGTAGATCGCGCAGAAATGCGGAGCCCTTCGTGGTACGTTGCACGAGCACGCTGCGGCGGTCCAGCGGATCCACCTTCCGCCGGGCGAGATCGAGTTCGCCAAGCCGGTCAAGCGCGCGGGTAATCGCGGGCTTCGAAACGTTCAGTTCGGCGGCAAGACCGCGCACCGTATGACCACCCTCACGCAGGTAGCAGGTCAAGAAAACGCCAAGTTGCCGAGCCGACAGATCGGCCCCATCGCGGCGAACCAAAGCGACGATGGTTTCGCGCAGGAGGCCGACCTGGGCATCCGAGAGCGGGTTGGGAGGAGAAGCGGCCACGTCCATGTCCTTTCGCTAGTGGAGTTCCTGAATCGGAATTTCCACCCTTTCGGGCCATAAACAAATTACGAATCGGAGTCAACCTCATTACAGTTTCAGACTCTTTTCTATCACGTGGGCTTGAATGCGGCCTGAGACTGCTGGGTAAATTGCGCTTTCGCAAGCGCAAAGAAAGCCCGCATGGCCATGGCTTCACCGCCCTCGGGGCGTCCGGGACGATGCTGATCGTTCCACGCATAAAGATCAACATGCATCCAGCGGATGCCGGGTTTGACAAACCGCTGCAGGTAAAGCCCTGCGACAATAGCGCCTGCCATCGGTTTTGATGAAATGTTATTCACGTCTGCAACTGGACTTTTCAGCCAGTCATCATATCCCGTCC
>DAICYU010000422.1 GCA_027311485.1 Acetobacteraceae bacterium | reverse complement strand
GGGCGGCGTTGCGGCTGTCCACCATCTCCAGCCGTGTGCGGGCGGCAGCCTGCCCCGGTACCAGGAACAGGGTGATGCCGGCGCGGTCATCCGGCGCGCCGGCGGTGCGGGCAGCGACGACCAGCGTGTCGGCGATGTGGCCGTCCAGCACGAAGGTCTTCTGGCCGGACAGGCGGTAGCCGGCGCCGTCACGCGTCGCGGCCAGGGCGATGTGGAACGGGTTGTGGCGCGTGCCTTCCTCCAGCGCCAGGGCAACGATGTGCTCCCCGGCCAGCAACGCAGGCAGATAGTCCGCCTTCTGGCTATCGCTGCCGCCCAGCGCCAGCAGGGAGGCGCCGAGCAACGCGGTGGAGAGGAGTGGCGAGGCGGTCAGGGTGCGGCCGGCGGCTTCCATGACCTGCGCCAGACCCATCATGCCGAAGCCGGAGCCGCCATCGTCCTCCGGCACCAGGAAGCCGGTCCAGCCAAGCTCTGCCATGTCGTGCCAGAGCGCGCGGGAGAAGCCGGTGGGATCGCGGTCGTCGCGCAGTTTGCGCAGCGCGGTGATGGGGCTGCGTTCACGAAAGAAGTCCAGCGCGGTATCGCGCACCATGCGGGCTTCGTCGGTCAGGATCATCGGCATGGGCTTAGTCCGGCAGGCCAAGCACGCGCTTGGCAATGATGTTCATCTGGATTTCCGAGGTGCCGCCTTCGATGCTGTTCGCCTTGGAGCGGAGCCATTCGCGGGTGATGCGCAATTCATCGGCGGTGAAGCCTTCGCCATCCCAGCCCAGGCCCTGGAAGCCTTCCGCTTCCAAGAGCATCTCATAGCGGCGTTTGTTGAGTTCGGTGGCCTGCAGCTTGAACATGGCCGACAGCGGTCCAGGCGGGGCGCCGGATTCCGCTTCCTCGGCCGCTCGGCGGCGGGTGAGTTGGAAGGCGTGCGCGTCCATGGCAAAAGCGGCGATACGGTCGCGCAGGATGGGATCGGCGATGCGGCCGTTGGTTTCTCCGGCGTAGTGCTTGGCGACCTGCTCCAGCGGGATTTCGAACTTTGCGGCCTGACGGGCGCCGATGCCGCCGATGCCCTTGCGTTCGTGTTCCAGCAGGCGCTTGGCAATGGTCCAGCCCTTGTTGATCTCCCCCACCAGATTGCCGGCGGGGACACGGACGTTTTCCAGGAACGTCTCACAGAACACGGACGCGCCGGAAATCAGGCGGATCGGCCGGGGGCGGACGCCGGGATCGTCCATGTCGATCAGCAGGAAGCTGATGCCTTCGTGCTTCTTCGCCGTCGGGTCGGTGCGGACGAGGCAGAATATCCAGTCCGACAGGTGGGCGTTGGAGGTCCATATCTTGTGGCCGTTGACCAGGAAGTGCTCGCCCTGCAGCACGGCGCGGGTGCGCAGGCTGGCGAGGTCGGAGCCGGCTTCGGGCTCGGAATAGCCCTGGCACCAGCGGATTTCGCCCTTGATGATAGGCGGCAGGTGGGTCTGTCGCTGCTGCTCGGTGCCGTATTCGAGCAGGACGGGGCCAAGCATGGAGAGGCCCATGCCGCGGAGGGGGGCGCGGCAGCCGAGGTCCTGCATTTCCTCCTCCAGCACCAGGGCTTCA
Organism: Acetobacteraceae bacterium; assembly: GCA_027311485.1. Classification (GTDB taxonomy): domain Bacteria; phylum Pseudomonadota; class Alphaproteobacteria; order Acetobacterales; family Acetobacteraceae; genus Rhodopila. Next base: position 2,646 of record DAICYU010000422.1, on the reverse strand, counting down.
TCCGGGGTCAGGCCGCCGCCGCCGTATTGCTTCGGCCAGGTGGGGGCGGTCCAGCCCTTGGCGGCCATGCGGTCGAGCCAGATTTTCTGCTCGGGTCGCTTGTAGACGGCACGTTTGCCGCCGGCGACCTGTTCGTCCTCGGGCATCCAGGTGCGCATGGCGGGCGGGCAGTTGGCTTCGAGCCAGCCGCGTGTGTCGGCGCGGAAGGTGGACAGGGCGGTCATGCGGTGTGTCCTTGCCGTTTTCCCATTGGGTCGCTTTTCGTTGGACGACAGGGGAGCATCATCCGGCGGGGCGGGCAAGGGTGTGGGGATGTGGCAGCATTTCTGGCGCATCGGCGCGGCGTTGCAGAATTTGTTATTGGAGTGTTGCGTTTTTGGATGCTGCGAAGCGCGGGACGTGACCCGTGTTTTGCCGTATTGTGGCATGTGGACGGCGTCGGGTGATCGACAAATGAAAGTAGCGGCTTCGGTGTATTCATTGCGGAAAAAAGATGTTGATCCTGCCGCCATCGATGCGCTACGGATTGGCAATGTTAAAAAACATCCTCCGGAATGATGACTTTAACTGGCTGGTGCAGGGCAGGCACGGCGTTATATTGTGCAACAAGAACGACGTTGTTGTCGGCCGGTCCGCGATTTATTATGGTGAGTATTTCGAGTCGGAAGTTGAAATCTTCCGGCAGATTGTGCAGCCGGGATGGCATGTGGCGGATATCGGGGCCAATATCGGCACCCACACGCAGGCTTTGTCCCGGCTCGTCGGACCGACCGGTTGGGTCTATGCCTTTGAAGTGCAGCGGCTGGTCTTCCAGACGCTATGCGCCAACATAGCCAATAACAGCCTGAAGAATGTGGATTGTGAACGGCTGGCCGTTGACGATCACAACGGAAAACTGCTCGTTGAGGACGTTGATCCGACACGAGCGGTCAACTACGGCGGCATTTCCCTGGGGCACAGTCACGCCGGGCAATCCGTGCGCAGCACGACACTCGACGACTATCTGGCTGGCCGGCCGCTGCGTTTCATGAAGGTTGACGTCGAAGGCATGGAATTGGCCTGCCTGAAAGGCGCGCAGAAAACCTTATCGAAGTGGAAGACGATTGTATATGTCGAGAATGACAGACCAGAAAAATCGCGCGACCTTCTGCTTTACCTCCAGTCCCTTGACTACCGGTGCTATTGGCATACACCCCTGTTTTACAACAAAGACAATTTTGCCGGTGAGTCGGAAAATATCCACAACCTGGCCTTCATCGACAACGGCGGACCGTTTTTTGAAACGATCGGTTTCGCCATCAATATACTTTGCATTCCCAATTCTATAACCGGAGACATTCAACTCTCCCGCGTTGAGGATGTGAATGAGCATCCGATGATCAAAGGCAAAACCCGGTTTCACCCATAGTGACGCCGCCAGCGTCGGCGTGAGGACGCGCCCTGCCCCGTTCAAACGGTGCGGGGCGTCGTCGTGTCTCCGTCGCGCGTCGGCGGGTGCCCGTTGCGTTGCGTCGTATCCTCGCGGGGCGCCATTGCGGGACACTGTTGCGTCGTGTGTTGGGCGCCGAGCGCCTGGGTGCCGATGGCTTGGGCGCCGCGTCGCTCAGGCGTGCAGCCCGGGTGCCTCCCGCCCGGTGCGGGTGACGTATTCCGTGTAGCCGCCGCCGTATTGATGGATACCCTCGGGCGTCAGCTCCAGAACCCGGTTGGACAAGGCGGCCAGGAAATGGCGGTCATGCGAAACGAACAGCATGGTGCCCTCATACTGCGCAAGCGCGGCAATCAGCATCTCTTTCGTCGCGATATCGAGATGGTTGGTCGGTTCGTCCAGCACCAGGAAATTCGGCGGGTCATACAGCATCAGCGCCATCACCAGCCGAGCTTTTTCGCCGCCGGAAAGCACGCGGCAGGTTTTTTCGACCTCATCGCCGGAAAAGCCGAAAGCGCCGGCCAGGGCGCGCAATGAGCCCTGGCCGGCGCGCGGAAAGGCCTCGGTGAGTGTGTCGAACACCGTGCGTTCACCGTCCAGCAGATCCATTGCGTGCTGGGCGAAATAGCCCATCTTCACGCTGCCGCCGAGGGTGACGGAACCCGCATCCGGTTCGGTCGTGCCGGCCACCAGCTTCAACAGCGTGGATTTCCCGGCCCCGTTCACGCCCAGCACGCAACAGCGTTCCTGCCGGCGGACCAGCAGATCCAGCCCCTGGTAGATCACCCGGCTGCCATAGCGCTTGTGGACGCCGCGCAGGTTCGCCACGTCCGCGCCGGAGCGTGGCGCCGGCGCGAACTCAAAGGCCAGTGACTGGCGGCGCTTCGGCGGTTCCACCCGGTCGATCTTGTCCAGCTTCTTCACCCGGCTCTGCACTTGCGCGGCGTGGGAGGCGCGCGCCTTGAAGCGCTCGATGAAGTTGATTTCCTTGGCCAGCATTGCCTGCTGCCGCTCAAACTGCGCCTGCTGCTGCTTTTCATTCAGCGCCCGCTGCTGTTCATAGAATTCATAGTCGCCGGAAAACGTTGTCAGGCTGCCGCCGTCAATCTCGATCACCTTGTTGATGACGCGGTTCATGAAGGCGCGGTCGTGGGAGGTCATCAGCAGCGCGCCGTCATAGTCCGCCAAAAACTGTTCCAGCCAGATCAAACTCTCCA
>DAICYU010000421.1 GCA_027311485.1 Acetobacteraceae bacterium | reverse complement strand
ACCATGTACTCAACCCACTCCTCCACATCCCCCGCCTCGGCCAGACTCGCCGGGAGCCGGTGATGCGTCGCCCGATAGTCGAGAACCCGCTCCCGCTCCAGGTACAACCCGAAGCGAAGCTCGGCCTCCCGCTCGGCGGTGAGGACTTCCTCCGACGGCAGGATAGCTGCCGCCGGCGGCAGGCGGACCGTGAGGGCTTCGATGCGGCGGGCCGGGCCGAACGGCAGCAGGCGCGCGGCGGCGTCCAGAACCGGGCCAGCTTGATCGGGGCGGATCAGGATGGCCAGGACGGCCGGGCCGGTGGTCCTGGCAGCGCTGGACGGCCGCGATGTGACGGACGCGCTGTAATGGCCGGCCGTAACCGACAGCAGGCAGAAAACGACGGAGAGGGCGACATTGCCGAGCGCCTGGCCCGGTCGACCATCGCGAACGAGGTCCAGCGTCTGCAGGCTGAAGGAGGAAAAGGTAGTGAAGCCGCCGCAGATGCCGACCATCACCAGCGCGCGCAGGTCGGTGAAGCGGCTGTCATTTGCGGTCATCGTGCCGACGAACCCGATGACGAAGGACCCGATGATGTTGATCAGAATCGTGCCCCAGGGAAACTGGGGTCCAGTGATCCGGGCGACGATCATGGCGAGCCAGGCACGCATCACGCTGCCGAGCGCACCGCCAACGGCGACATAGAGGTAGGTCATGAGAGAGACAAAGACCCGGCCTGGGCCTGCCTGGTATCGATTGCGGTTTTCGTTCGTGACATGCGTTTGCCAGCCTGTGTTCCGATGCTGCGGACGAAAGCGGCTTATTAGGCGCGATCGGCCGCAACGTCACGGGCACATGAACAATCCAGGCACCCAAGCGGTTGACGCCCGGATTGCGGCAGATAGGTTGCAGCAACCTGAGGCTCAAAACCGAGAGGCGTGCCGATTGCTGATCCCAATGCTGCTTTACGCTTCCGTGCTTCTTGTGCCGGTTAAGGACACTGTGTGGTGGAACAGTACCGCCGGGCAGGTGATGGAACATCGCGATGAGAACGGCGCGAACTGTACGCTGACCTTCCAGTCCGATGGCAGCAGCGTGGTCTTCGAATGGAAGAGCACCAGCCAGCCAACTGTTACGGTAGTGAACTTAGACTGGCAATTTCCGGACAACTGGCGGGTGCCGGTCGCGATGCAGGTGGGCGATGTGTGGCTGAGCAATGGCGCTGATTCGGCCGTCATCGACGCCGTTGCCCATGGGAATGCGATAACCTTCCCAGTACTGCAGCCCGTGGAACCGCTGCTTGCGCAGGCCGGCAATATTGAGGTGCGGGCCAAGGCCGGCACCCTGAGGATGCCACTCGATCACGTAAAAATGGAAGCCTTGCTGGATCACGTCCAGCAGTGCCGGGACGTGATCACCCGATAGGAAGCACCGGTGGAAAGCAAGAGCCTGCGCGCTTGAACATCAAATACTGATCCGGGCCAGGGGACTTATCGGAAGACCTTTGCCCGTGGGAATTCCCGGAGAGCACTCGCCAATGCGGACAAGGCTTGCTTAAACGGTGCCATGTCGAACCAAATAGTCGCCGAACCCACCGGTCAATGGACGCTGAGTGAGCAACAGATCGCAGATCTGCTCTCGGTCCCCCATTTCAAGAACAGCCGCGAAGCCAGGAAAAACCTCAGCGCTTTGTATGCATCCTATGCTTTCGGCTTCGCGGATCTGATCGGCGCCTATTTGTCGGATGCGGAACCCCGGGTCGTGGCGGATATCGGGACAGGGTATGGCTGGCTCGCCGCCGCACTGGCGCACCGGACCAAGGCCCACATCATCGCCGTCGACAATGATGCGGCCCGCCTGGCCGCAGCTCGACAGATTGCGACGATCCTGGGCGTCGCGGAGCGCATCGAGTGGCGGCTGGGAGGGTTGCCTCATTTGCCACTGGCCGACGGTGAAGCGGACGTCACGTTCTGCGTCGAGGTGCTGGAGCATGTTGGAACTGACGCAGAAATGGTCGTTGATCTTGGTCGTGTGACCCGGGATGCGCTTGTCATCACAACGCCCAACCGGCTCTTTCCATGCATCCAGCACGATACGCGGCTGCCGTTCTGCCATTGTCTTCCGCTGCCGATGCGCAACCGATATGCGGCCCTGTTCGGCCGGCTTAACCGTCAAGACAGCAATCTATTCTGGTCGCCCGGCATGCTGCTGGGCGCGCTTCCAGAGTTCCGGCGAGTATCAGCGCTGCTTCAGTACCCGGACGCGCAACATTTCAGGGAGACCGAACGGCGGATGGATCAGGCCTTAGACGGTCCGGTCACCTGGCAGCGCCTGCTGCGACGCCAATTCTTTACGGCAGTCTCATGGCTGGGGCCATACGCCATTTACGCGCTGCCGAATCTGGCCTCGACGTTCCGCCGGATCGACATCAGCGCCGCACCGCCCTCATGCGCCTGAAGCTGGACCATCCGCCCGACCATGCCCAGGCATCGATGTCCGCACGGCACTGGTGCTGCAATCAGGCCGGTTGCGCGCGTCACGGCGGATGACCAGGCCATCCGCCCCTATGCAAAAGGCCGGGTTGCCCCGGCCTTTGCGCGGTACTGAACGCGGCGCCGCACGTCCTATTTACCGTAAGGCGCGGTCTGCTGGGCCCGGGTGGCGGCGTCATAACCGTCCAGCACAGTGCTGGCCTGCGCGGCGGGCACAATCGCGGCGCTCAGGCTCAGGGCAGCAAGGGCGGCAAGGAAAATGTTCTTCATGGCTCTTCTCCATCTCAAGTCGGGCGAGATGTCCGGCTTTGATGAACCCTAAATGGACCTATTCATCCCAAAAGATAATGCTATCCGTAGGCATTGAATTTATGCACACGGAGATGAAATAGACCGCCGAAGACGCGTTACCCGCTCTGACCGGGCTGGCGTCTGAAAACCGGTCCGGCTCACCCTGCCAAAGCAGTGCCAAGGCTGCTATATTCGGCTCATGAACATCAATCCGACTGCTGAAATCGCCCGCCGCCGCACCTTCGCCATCATCTCCCACCCCGACGCCGGCAAGACCACGCTGACCGAGCACCTGCTGCGGGCCGGCGGGGCGATACAGCTGGCAGGCAACGTACGCGCCAAGGGCGAGCGGCGCCGCACCCGCTCCGACTGGATGAGCATCGAGCGCGAGCGCGGCATCTCGGTCGTCACGTCGGTGATGACGTTCGAATACCGGGACTGCATCTTCAACCTGCTGGACACGCCTGGGCACGAGGACTTCTCGGAAGATACCTACCGCACCCTGACGGCGGTCGACTCGGCCGTCATGGTGATCGACGCCGCAAAGGGCATCGAGGCCCGAACCCGCAAGCTGTTTGAAATCTGCCGCCTGCGGGACATCCCGATTATCACCTTCATCAACAAGATGGACCGGGAGGCACGCGACCCGATCGAACTGCTGGACGAAATCGCCTCCACCCTGGCGCTGGACACCTCGCCCGTCACCTGGCCGATCGGCAGAGCGTCGGAGTTTGCCGGGACCTATGACCTGCGCAAGCGTGAGATGCACCTGCTGACGGAGCTGCCGCAATCCGACCCGCGGCTGCAGGCGGTCGGTGATGAAGTCGATCTGGTGCGGTCGGCGCTGCCGGAATTCGACCTGGAGAGCTTTGCCGCCGGCCACCTGACGCCGGTTTATTTTGGCAGCGCGATCAAGGATATCGGGGTGCATGACCTGCTGGATGGCCTGGCCGAGTATGGTCCCCGCCCGCGTGCGCAGCCCGCCGACAAGCGCACGATCGATGCGCAGGAACCCGGCCTGACGGCACTGGTGTTCAAGATCCAGGCGAACATGGACCCGAACCACCGCGACCGGATTGCTTTCGCGCGGGTGTGCTCCGGCCGGCTTGTCCGTGGCATGCGACTGAAGCAGGTGCGGACCGGCAAACTGATCCCGCTGCACGCGCCGCAATTCTTTTTCGCGCGGGAGCGTGAGATTGCTGATGAGGCGTTTGCCGGCGACGTCGTCGGTATCCCGAACCACGGCACGCTGCGGATTGGCGATACGCTGACGGAAGGCGAGGATATCCAGTTCACTGGCGTACCTTACTTCGCGCCGGAAATCCTCCGCCGGGTGCGGCTGGACGATGCGATGAAGGTCAAGAAGCTGCGTCAGGCGCTGGTTGAACTGGCCGAGGAAGGTGTGGTGCAGTTGTTCCGTCCCCAGGACGGGTCCGCGCCGCTGGTCGGCGTGGTCGGTACCCTGCAGCTGGATGTGCTGCAAGCCAGGCTGGCGGCGGAATACGGCGTGAAAATTGGTTTTGAAACGTCTT
>DAICYU010000420.1 GCA_027311485.1 Acetobacteraceae bacterium | reverse complement strand
CCACCACCCCAGCCACCGCCGCCCCAGCCGCCGCCACCCGAACCACCGCCGCCGGTGCCCGATACCCCGCCGCCGCCGGAGCCAACGCCGGAGCCGCCGCCACCGCCGCCGAAGCCCTCGCCGCGCCACGTCGCCACGCCGAAGCGCATCCCGCCGCCCCGGCCGCGGCCCGTGCAACCGCCGCCCGCGACGGCGCCGGTGATGGCCGAAGCGCCGCCGCCGACCACGCCCGCGCCGGTTTCGGCTGCCGCCTCGGCCAGTGCCGTGCAGATCTACACCGCGGCGATACGCGCCCGCGTGCAGGGCAATCTGGAGGTGCCGGCCATGGTGCGGATGCTGCACATCGGCGGCGTCACCCGCGTCGCGATCCGCCTATCGCCGCGCGGTGCACTGCTCGGCGTGACTGTCACCACGTCGTCGGGCAGCAGCCAGATCGATGAGGCCGCACTGCGCAGCGTTCACAGCAGCACGTTCCCGGCCTTCTCGCCGGAGATGCCGTCGCGGCCGCTGACGTTCCTGCTGTCCGTGCGGCTTACGCCCTGAGGCGCGCGCCAACGGCCGCACGGACCGTTGGCGTGGACCGCCTGCGAGCGGCCATCGGGCGATGATTTCCCGGTCCGTCAGCGGTTCCGCTGTTGGACCGGGTTATCGCGTCAAGGATGGGCCGCGGCGGTCCACTCCGGCTTCAGGATGATCGTCGCGGGCCGGATCTGGGTGATCAGGCCGACACGCCCAGGGTGAACGGCTTCAGCACCGCGTAGAGAATCTCGTGCACCGGCGTGGGCACCCCAAGCTCACGGCCGAGGGCAACCACCTTGCCGGACAGCCACGGCAGTTCGATCCGGTTGCCACGGATCAGGTCGTGCGCCATGGAGGCCATCATCGCCGCCGGCGCGTTGCGGGTGAAGCCGACGGTCTTTTCGGCCGCGTCGTCGGGCAGGTTTATGCCTTTCGCCCGTCCCACAGCGGCCACCTCGGCCGCGGCGCGACCGAACAGCGGGAAGATGTCCGGATCGTCCCGCAGCTTGCCCAACGGCGTCCGCGTGGCGGCAGTCAGTGCGCTGTTCGTCGCGAGCAGGATGAATTTCATCCACAGCTCGGTCTGGATCTGGTCGCTGTGCGTGGCGTCGAACCCGGCCTTCTGGCATTGCGCCAGGAAGGCGTCACCGCGGGCGCTCCGCCCGCCCGCCAACTCACCGAACACCAGGCGCATGAACGTGCCGGTCTGGCGGATCAGCCCGGGTTCGGCGATGGTGGCGCTGATCTGGGCCACGCCGCCCATCACCGCCCGCTCGCCCAGGATCGGGATCAGGCGTTCGGCGGCATCGATGCCGTTCTGCAGCGGAATGACCGCCGTATCCGGACCCACGATGGGCTTTATATGTTCACCGGCCGACTCCACGTCCCACAGCTTGACGCAGAACAGGACATAATCGACCACGCCGATCGTCGCCGGGTCGTCCGTCGCCTGCGCCGGGTGGATGATGGTCTCGCCGCGTCCACCCTCGATGCGCAACCCGTTCTGACGGATGGCTTGTAGATGGGCGCCGCGGGCGACGAAGGTCACATCGGCGCCCGATTTTGCCAGTGCGGCGCCAAACGCACCGCCGACGCCGCCGGCTCCGATCACTGCTATGCGCATGGCCAACTTCCCTGTCCTTTCGGCTCAACAGACTGTCCGGCGCTGGCGCGCCCGGAACGACGTTCGGGACAGGCTACGACGGACTTTCGAATCGGCAGACTAGACGATGCCTTGGGGCAGGGCCAGCCGAGCGGGGCTGCCTGCGACCCGGGTCAAAGGATTCAAGACCATAATGCGTTGTGACTTCGGAACTCGGCCGAGGCTGGCGCGAAGGGCAGGCAGCTACCCGCCTGCCACCTCGTTCACCAGTCGTGCGGCTTCGGCGCCGCGGATCTTGGCGATGTCGTCCTGGTATTTCAGCAGGACGCCCAGCGTGTCGTCGACGTCGCCGGCGGTCAGTTCGGTCTTGTTCAGGTAGGTGAGCGCCTGCGCCCAGTCGATCGTCTCGGCCACGCCGGGCAGCTTGAACAGTTCCTCCCCGCGCAGCCGCTGCACGAACTCCACCACCTGACCCGCCAGATGCGCCGGCACGTCGGGCGCCTTCGCGGTCAGGATCGCCCGCTCCCGCGCGGCGTCCGGGTAATCGACCCAGTGATACAGGCAGCGGCGGCGGATCGCATCATGCACCTCCCGCGTGCGGTTGGAGGTCAGCACCACCACCGGGCGCGTCTTGGCGCGAACCGTGCCGAACTCCGGCACCGTGACCTGGAAATCGGCCAGCAACTCCAGCAGGAAGGCCTCGAACGGCTCATCGGCGCGATCCAGCTCATCGATCAGCAGGACCGCGGGCGGCAGGTCCGGATCGATCGCGGACAGCAGCGGCCGAGCCTGGAGGAATTCGCGGCTGTAGATGTCACGGGACAGCTCGTCGCGGTCGGTGTGGCCCGCCGCTTCGGCCAGCCGGATCGCCATCAGCTGCCGGGCGTGGTCCCACTCATAGGCCGCGGCCGACAGGTCCATGCCGTCATAGCACTGCAGCCGCACCAGCCGCCGGTTCAGGCCGGAGGCCAGTACCTTGGCGATCTCGGTCTTGCCGGTGCCGGGCTCGCCTTCCAGGAACAGCGGCCGCTGCATGGTCAACGCCAGGTGCACCGTCGTCGCCAGTTCCAGATCGGCGATATAGCCCTGGCTGGCCAGCAATTGCGCGGTGTCGGCGACCGTCTTGGGAAGTGCCGTCACTAGAGCATGCTTCCCAGCATCAACAGCAGCAGCACGGCAAACACCGCGCCGCCGATCCAGGCGGCGATCGGCAGGCCGAACGGCTCCTTCGGCACCAGCGCCCACATCGAAATGGAGGACGCTGCGGCGTGAGTCGCGACCGCGGTGGGTTCCGCCATGGTCTGGGCGGCGGCGATCTCGGCGCGGCTTTCCACCGGCACCGGCGACATCGCCTCCACCTGCTTGCCGAAGCGATCGAAGAACGCATCCGCCATCTGCTTGGCGGTGGCGTCGATCAGCCGCCCGCCCAGCTGCGCCAGCTTGCCGCCAACCTGCGCGTTGACCTGATAGGTCAGCAGGGTCGCAGGGCCTTCGTCTGCCAGCATCACCTTGGCGCCGCCTTTCGCGAAGCCGGCGACGCCACCCTGGCCTTCGCCGGAAATGGTGTAGCTGTTCGGCGGATCCATGTCCGACAACTGCACCTTGCCGTTGAAGCGGGCCGAGATCGGGCCGACCTTCACCGCAGCGGTCGCCTTCATCTGGTCGTCACCAGTCTTTTCCAGGCTCTCGCAGCCCGGAATGCTGGCTTTCAGCACCTCCGGATTGTTCAAGGCGTCCCATACGGTTTGCCGCGGCGCCGGAATGCGCCGCTCACCCGTCATGTCCATGCGATAAACACCCCTTGCTACGCGCGGCGGACGTTACTGGCAGGGTCCCGGCCATGCAACAGACCGTCGGAACAAACCCTTTGGCACAAGAAAACGCGCCGCGGCACGGATTGAACCGTGCATGAACGCGGCGCGGTGGTAAGCCGTTCCCTCAGCGCGACAGCGTGCTGACGGGGTGGATCATACCTGAATACGGACGTGGGGAGCCGGTGTTCTGCATCGGAACGGTGTCCTTCACCTGAATGGTGTGGGGTGCCGCTGCCGGGGCAGGGGTATCAGGCAGCGCCGCCGGCGCAGCCTGGTGCGGGGCTGGCCCGCAATCGCCCTGGGTCTGCGACACCACATGCGGCTGGCCATTGCCGGTGTATGTGATCTGCACACTGTGCATGCACACGCCCGGGCCGGCCGCGATCGTCACCGGCGCGAATCCCGCCCCGGGCATGCCTGCGGCTGTAATCACCCCAGGCATACCGGGCATCGGCGGCGGCGCCATCAGGCTGATGCTGCGCATCATCGCCGCCGTCTGCTGGTCCATTGCGGCCGAGATCTGGCGCAGCATCGCGAACGGGTCCGCCATCAACGGGCTCGCCTCCTGTGGGTTCGCCGCCTGGGGGTTCGCCATCACGGCAACCGGCGCGATGGCGGTGTCCGGCGCCAGAACGACGGTCGGCGGGGTGTCCCCGGTGTACCGAATCTGCTCGACCTGGCCATTCGGCAGGCGGATAATCATGCTATGCGTGCGTGTGGTTTCAGCGCGGGCAATGCCACTTAACGCCAGGGCAGCCACGCCGCCGCACAGGACAAGCTTGGGCAAACGCATCAACGGTCTCCTCAGCGGTTGAAGGCAGCTGTTTGAACATACGGACCGACCTTCACTGGAAATCGTCCGC
>DAICYU010000041.1:9376-13996 GCA_027311485.1 Acetobacteraceae bacterium | reverse complement strand
GTGATCTCGGCCGGGCTCAGCAGATGCAGCTTGTAGACCGAATGCCAGGGCGCGATGTGATCGGTTTCGGTGCCGACGACGAACAGCGGCACATGGATATCGCTGACGGCGATGGGCCGGCCGCCCACCAGGAAACGCCCTTCCGCCAGATCGTTTTCCAGGAACAGGTAGTGCAGATACGTGCTGTGCATACGCGCCGGCATGCGCGTGCCGTCGGCGTTCCACGCCATCAGGTCGTTGGGATGCTCCTGTTCGCCCAACAGATAGGATTTGATCAGCCGTGACCAGACCAGGTCGTTCGACCGCAGCATCTGGAAGGCGCCGGCCATCTGCCGGCTGTCCAGCGTACCCTGGCTGTTCATCACGTCATTCAGGAAGGCCAACTGGTCTTCGGTGATGAACAGCTGCAGCTCACCCGCTTCGGTGAAATCGGTTTGGGCGCAGAACAGGGTGACGCTGGCCAGCCGGCTGTCACCATCGCGGGCCATCGCGGCGGCGGCGATCGACAGCAGCGTGCCGCCCAGGCAATAGCCTACCGCCTGCACCTTGGCGCCGCCGCAAATGTCGGACACCGCGTCCAGCGCGGCCATCACGCCCTGGGTGCGATAATCATCCAGCGTGACGTTCCGCAGTTCCTCGGTCGGGTTGCGCCAGGATATCGTGAGCACCGTGTGGCCCTGGCCGACCAGATAGCGGATCAGGGAATTCTCAGGCGACAGGTCCAGGATATAGTATTTCATGATCCAGGCCGGGACGATCAGCACCGGCGCCCGATGCACCTGCGGCGTCGCCGGCGCATACTGGATCAGCTCGATCAGGTCATTGCGGAATACTACCCGGCCCGGCGTCGCCGCCAGATCCTGGCCGATCCGGAACCGGTTCCTTGGCGATGCCTGTCCGCTGAGCGTTTCCTGCAGATCAGACAGCAGGTTCAACAAGCCGGCGAGGAAGTTGCCGCCGCCGGTGTGGATGGTCGCGCCGATGACCTCGGGGTTCAGCCACGGCACGTTCGACGGTGAAAATATATCGACCAGCTGACGCGCGGTGAACGACACGACGCGCTGGTTCTGGCGACTGATGCCGGATGGTCCGTCGGTCGCCTGTGCCCACCACTCCTCGGCCAGCAGGAACGCCTGGGCGTACAGCGAAAACGGCGGGTCCCGCCACGCCGGATCGGCGAAGCGGTGGTCCGTCGGGCTGGGCATGATGGCGGTATCACCGCCCGCCGCCGCCGCCAGCCGCGACCATTGCCGGACGGCCGAGCGAAACAGGTCGATGCGGCGAAACGGCGCGTTGGCCAGGTGCATGCCCCAATCCATGAAGGCCAGGAATTGACCGCCGGGCGACAAGCCACCGGTCAGGCGTCCCTGCGCCGCATGCAGCCGAGCGTCCAGGTCGGCGCCGGAGGGCGGTTTCTCGCCAAGCAGCCGGCGTTGCGCTGCGGCTGACGGGACAGTCATCAGGGCCTTGTTCATCACGTGCCTCGTGGTTGCCTGGCGGATACTTCGCAGGTGCGGTATCGGTCGTGATTGACCGGGCGCAAACAGGAGGGTGATGGTTCTGTTGCATCTGGCCGCGTCTGCCAGCGGCACCCCTTGCCTGCCCGGGACAGCGGCGCATGATGGACCGGCTGCAAAGGGAAGGTCGAATGTCTCATGCCAACACGCGTGCCGCCTGGACGGTGGACAGCCTGAATGCCGATCCGTCATGGATCATCACGATGGACGACAACGCTCGTCGGGATCTGACGAACGCGGTCCGCAAAGTGGCCGATCCCGACCGCACATTGTTCGACTACCGGCGCGGTGAGTTCGACCTTGGCGCCGCCGGACCGGTGATTGCCGCCGCCATGCGCGAAACGCGGGACGGCACCGGCTTCGTGCTGCTTCGGGGCCTGCCACGCGACGGCCTGACACAGGTGGAGTTCGAGCTGCTCACCTGGGCGATCGGACTGCATACCGGCGTCGCCCGTCCGCAGGGCAAGACCAGCCATTTCATGTCGGCGGTGCGTGACGCCGGCACGGTGTACCGCTCCGGCAAGGGGCGCGGCTATTCATCCAATGCCGAACTGGATTTCCACACCGACGGCGCCGACATCGTGCTGCTGACCTGCTACAATGTGGCGAAATCCGGCGGGATGAGCATGGTGTCCAGCTCGGTCACCGCGTACGAGATCCTGGTGGCGGAGCGCCCGGACCTGGCTGAGACGCTGCATCTGCCGTTTTACTTCAGCCGCCAGCAGGAACAGGCGCCTGACGAAGGGCCGTTCTACCCGAACCCGATCTACGCGGAGCAGGACGGCAGGCTGTTCAGCAAATGGAACCGCAACCGCCTGCGCACCGCCCAGGCGATCGAGGGCGTGCCGCCACTGACCGCGTCCCAAAGCGAAGCAGTCGATCTGCTGGACGATATCCTGCGGCGCCCATCGGTGATGCACACCATGTATCTGCAGCCAGGGGATATGCAGATCCTGAACAACCACGTCACCCTGCATTCCCGTACCGAGTTCGAGGATCACGACGATCCGGCGCTGAAGCGCTGCCTGTTCCGGCTGTGGCTGGCGCCGCCCGACAGCGTCGCCCTGCCGGAAGGCTGGAAGCCGTTCTACCGCTCGGTCGCGCCGGGCACGGTGCGCGGCGGGATCGTCGGGCAGGCGTATGACGAAACGCGCCTGGCGTTCGAACGTCGCGCGGCGGCCGATCTGGGCATGCGGGTGGCGGCATGACCCTGCCTGTCGCTCTGGTGACCGGCGCCTCCCGCGGCATCGGGTACGAAACGGCCCTGGCGCTGGCAGCCAAGGGGTTCGCCCTGTTCCTGGCCGCCGAGGGCACGACGGCGGAACTGACGGACGCGGTGGCGGCCTGCCGCCAGGCTGGCGCACCGGACGCGGACTTCGCCCTGTTCGACCTGTCGGCTCCCGGGCAGGCGGAAACCATGGTGGAGGGCGCCCTGGCGGCGTTTGGCCGGATCGATGTGCTGGTGAACAACGCCGGCATCCGCTGCCGCAAGCCCTTCGGCGCCTTCACGCGGGAGGATTTCACCCAGGTGATTGAGGTGAACCTGGCCGCCGCATTCTTTTCCAGCCAGGCGGTACTGCCGGCGATGCGGGCCCAGGGCGGCGGCCGCATCATCCACGTGGCCAGCCAGCATGGCTCCGTAGCGTCCGAGGAGAACGCGCTGTATGGCTGCACCAAGGCGGCGCTGATCCATCTGGCGCGCAACATGGCCTATGAACTCGCCAAGGAAGGCATCCAGGTCAACACGGTCAGTCCGGGGCCGATCGCCACGCAGTACAACCTCGACACCTGGGGTCTCCAACCCGGCAAGCTGGACGCGATGGCCGCAAGGGTGCCGGCCGGACGGATGGGCCGGCCCGAGGAAATCGCCGAGGTGATCGCCTTCCTGGCCACCACCAAAGGCAGCTTCATCCAAGGTCATGACCTGGTGGTAGACGGCGGCTACATCATTCACTGACCGGCTGATCGTCGCGCTCGTCACCCGGACCGTTGCCTTCGGCAAGCCCAGGTGAAGGGCGCCACATCCCCGGCAAGGCCGAGATCAGAACGCCCGAGGACTTTCATGCCAGCCCACCCCGCCTGGACGCCCGCCGCCTCCCCCAGCCTGACCGGCAAGACCGCCATCGTCACCGGCGCCACCAGCGGCATCGGCTACGAAACCGCCCTCGCCCTGGTCCGGCTCGGCGCCCATACCGTGCTCGCCGCGCGCAACCCGGACAAGGCGGCCGAAACCGTCGCGCGCATCGAACGCGACGTGCCCGGCGCCGTGGTCCGTTTCGAGCATCTCGATCTCGCCAGCCTGGAATCGGTGGCGCGCTTCGCCGCCGCCATTGCGACCGCGCATCCCGTGATCGACATCCTGGTCAACAACGGCGCGGTCATGGGCCTGCCGACCCGCCGGCTGACACAGGATGGGTTCGAACAGCAGATCGGCGTCAATTACCTGGCCCATTTTGCCCTGACCGGACGCTTGCTGCCCGCCTTGTGCGCCGCCCCGGGCGGTGCCCGCGTGGTGAACGTCGCCAGCCTGGCGCACCGCAGCGCCGCGCTGAACCTCGATGATTTCCAGTCGGAGCGGTCCTATCGCGCGATGGGCGCCTACGGCCGCAGCAAGCTGGCGATGCTGATGTTCGCCCTGGAACTGCAACGCCGGGCCGACAGCAACGGCTGGCCGATCCGCAGCATGGCGGCCCACCCGGGCTGGGCGCGGACCAGCATCATTCCCAACGGCATGGGGCGCGGCCCGGTGCAGCGGATCGTCGAGGTCGGCTTCAACCTGCTGGCCCAGCCGGCGCCGGATGGCGCCCTGCCCCTGCTGTGCGCCGCCACGGCACCGGACGCCAGCGGCGGCGCCTACTACGGCCCGACCGGCTGGGACGAAAAGCGCGGCGCCCCCGGTTTGGCGCGGATTTTCCCGCAAGCCGCCGATCCCGCCACCGGTGCGGCATTATGGAGCTTGTCGGAACGACTGACGCGTATCACTTTCGGCGACGCCGGGTCCTAACGGTCCGGCAAGAGCCAGGCACGCATCCGGGATCCAGACAGGGTTCGGCGTGACCTTTTGTGGTAATAAAGGAACGATCATGACGATCACCAGACGCAC
>DAICYU010000041.1:0-9366 GCA_027311485.1 Acetobacteraceae bacterium | reverse complement strand
CGCACCCTGCTGGGCACCGCCGCCGCGACGGTGCCGCTGCTTCGGGCACGCGCCCAACCGAACAGCATCAAGATTGGCGTCCTGGGCGACCAGTCCGGCGTCTACCGGGAGCTCAGCGGCCCCGTCGCCATTGCCTGTGTGAAACAGGCGGTGGCCGATTCGAAGGCGGCCGGGCGGGACATCGCCGTCGAGATCATCTCCGGCGATCATCAGAACAAGCCCGACATCGGCGCCACCATGGCCCGGGAATGGATCCAGCGCGACGGCGTGGACATGATCATCGACGTGCCGAACAGCGCGGTGGGGCTGGCGGTGGCCGGCGTCTGCAAGGAGATGGACCGCGTCTATATCAATTCGGCCGCCGCGACCGCCGACCTGACCGGCCCGCAATGCGCGCCAACCACGATCCATTGGACGATGGACACCTGGATGCTGGCGCATTCCACCGGCGGCGCCATGGTGAAGGCCGGCGGCGACAGCTGGTACTTCATCACCGCCGACTATGCGTTCGGCCATGCGCTGGAGCGTGACACCGCGAACTTCGTCAAGCAGGCCGGCGGCAAGGTCCTTGGCAACGTCCTCGCCCCGCTCGGCAACACCGATTTCTCCTCCTTCCTGATCCAGGCACAGTCCAGCGGTGCCAAGGTCATCGGCCTGTGCAATGCCGGGGCCGACACGGTGAACACGATCAAGCAGGCGGGTGAGTTCGGCATCACAACCAAAGGCACCAAGCTGGCGGGCCTGCTGGTGTTCATCAGTGACGTGCACGCGCTGGGCCTGCAAACTGCCCAGGGCATCGTCGTGTCCAATACGTTCTACTGGGACCGCGACGACAAGACGCGTGCCTTCAGCAAGCGGGTGCAGCCGATGATCGGCACCGCGAAGGCCGGCATGGGCCAGGCCGGCTGCTATGGCGGCACGTTCCACTACCTGAAGGCGGTGGCCGCGATGGGCGTGGCCGACGCGAAAAAGAGCGGTACCGCCACCGTCAACAAGATGAAGTCGATGCCCACCGATGACGATTGTTTCGGCAAGGGCAGCATCCGTGAGGACGGCCGGGCACTGCATCCGGTTTATTTGTATGAAGTCAAGAAGCCGTCTGAGAGCAAGTTCCCGTGGGACTATTACAAGCAACTGGCGATCACGCCGGCGAATGAGGGTTTCCGGCCGCTGAAGGATGGCGGCTGCCCGCTGATACACGCCTGATCCAAGGGCTGGCCCGTATGCCTGAGGCTGCATACGGGCCATGCCTGCCACCGCCACGGCTCGGGACGGCTTTCCGATCGCTGGAGCGTTCCAAAGCGAAGCGAGGCGGAAATCCGCCAAGATAAGGCCGCCAGAACCAACAAGGCGCGATGACCAATAAGGCGGCGATAACAAGCGAGGTTCCCGGCGACAGGCTCCGCCGATAATCCGCGGGACGGCACGGCAATGGACCCCGTCATGATCCAGCCGCGGTATCAGCCCCGGTAGCGCAGCGCATCGACCAGCAAGGTGAAGGCGGGCGTGGCCTGGCGGCGGCTTGGGTAATACAGGTGGTAGCCGGGGAATGGCGGACACCAGTCGGACAGCACCCGCACGAGCCGCCCATCGCCGAGGTATGCCGCGGCCTGGTCCTCCGGCAGGTAAGCCAGGCCGAACCCGGCCAATGCCGCCTGCAGTCTCAACGCCAGGGTGCTGAACACGACCTGGCCTTCGACCCGCACTTTCAGTTCCCGCCGGTCTTGCTCAAACTCCCAGGCGTAAAGCCCGCCGGAGCTTGGCGAACGGAAGTTGATGCAGGCATGCGCCGTCAGGTCCTGCGGTGTCGTCGGCGGTGACCGTTGTGCGAAGTAGCCGGGGGAGCCGACGACCGCCATGCGCATGTCAGGCCCGATGCGCACCGCGATCATGTCCTTGGCCACCTGCTCACCCAGGCGCACACCGGCGTCGAAGCGTTCGGCGACGATGTCCTGCAGGCCAGAATCGATGGTGAGTTCCACGCCGATATCCGGATAGTCCGGCAGCAACATCGCCAATGCAGGCCAGAGAATGGTCTCGGCGGCGTGCTCAGCCGTTGTAATGCGAATGGTGCCGGACGGTTTTTCACGCAGCGCGCTCAATGCGGCGAGTGTCGAGTCGATCTCATCGAAGGCAGGGCCGAGCGTTTGCAGCAGGCGTTCGCCGGCTTCGGTCGGTGCAAGGCTGCGCGTGGTGCGGGTCAGCAGCCGCAGCCCGAGCCGAGCCTCAAGCCCGCGCATGGTATGGCTCAGCGCCGACTGCGACACACCGAGCTTGGCGGCGGCCTTGGTAAAGCTCCGCTCCCGCGCTACGGCGAGGAAGGCAAGAAGGTCATTGAGGTTGTCGCGGGACATTCATGAACCGGTGTCATAAACTCATGCGCATCCTGCCATCTAATCGCCCATGGTCGCAGCCGCCATCTTCTGGCCTGACAACCGGCACGCCCCTGATGCCTGGCATACGCCCGCGCTGGGGGGCACCGCCTGGGTGATTGCGTTGCGACCATGAGAAGGAAACAAAAAATGGATATCAAGCGCGCGGGTTCGCGGCCATCCGGCAAGGGACCGGCGGATTACTTCACCGGTTCGGTCCGCATCGATCCGCTGTTTGAGGCAGCCGACCCTGGGCGCGTTGCCGGCGCCCATGTCACCTTCGAACCGGGCGCCCGCACCGCGTGGCACACCCATCCGCTTGGCCAGACCCTGATTGTCACGTCCGGGTGCGGCTGGGTTCAACGCATCGGCGGACCGGTCGAGGAAATCCGGCCGGGTGACGTGATCTGGTTTCCGGCGGGGGAAAAGCATTGGCACGGGGCCACGGCAACCACGGCCATGAGCCATATCGCCATCCAGGAAAAACAGGACGGCAAGGCGGTCGACTGGATGGAAAAGGTCAGCGACGAACAATACCGGGCCGGATGACCGTCCGCACGACGCCACGCTGATCAGCACGCTGACGGATGGCCGCGCCTGCTGCCGTCCGTCCCTTGTTGTCCGTCCGCGGCTGACGTGTGGTGCCTACTAACGCCGGATCGTCTGCTCCGGCGACAGGGTCTGTGCCTCCGCCCGGCGTGCGTGACGGCCGGGCAGCATCCGCATCAGCACGTCGTCACGCAACACGAAATGATGGAACAGCGCCGCCGCCGCATGGCAGGCCGCAACCACGATGATCGACCAGCCGACGAAGGAATGCAGATCACCCACGAACTCATGCGCGGGCTTGGAGAATGGGGCGAACGGCGGCGGGATCTGCAGGCCGAAGAAGCTCATGGCCTCATGGCCGGACCAGCGAAGCACGAAACCCAGCACGGCCTCCGCCACCAGCAGGGCATACAGGAGGTAGTGCACCGCCTTCGACGCAAGTTCGACCCAGCCGACGACGGCCGAACGGACGCGGTGGCCGGGTGTCACGCGCCAGATGATCCGCACCGCCACCACCGCCGCCAGCGTAATGCCGAAGGACATATGCGCCACGATCAGCACGTGGCGCGTCGGGCGTGGGAAGAAGCCCCAGATCTGCGACAGGGCAAATTGGGTCAGCACCAGCACGACGGTCAGCCAGTGCAGCGCGATGGAGAATTCGTCGTACCGCGTCCGGTCATCACCGGCAGCGATTTGCGTGGCGGCAACAACGCCGGGCGAAGCCTTCGTACTCATGTGTCCCTCTTGAACAACAGGCAACGTTCGGCGTGATGTGGCGACCCGTCGCCGCAAGCCAATGGCCGCGCCCGCGGAACGGACCCGGTTCGTGACCCTGGTTGACGTCGTTGTGAGTCGATCCCGCAGAACTCTTTTCCTCCTTCGCCGGTTCCGCTTGCTGGCGCAAGCGGGCGTCGAAGACATGGAGAACTGGCCGATGGCGCGACTCAAGGTAAACGGTCAGAACCATGATGTGGACGTCCCGCCGGACATGCCGCTGCTGTGGGTGCTGCGCGATGTCGTCGGCCTGACCGGCACCAAGTTCGGCTGCGGCATCGCCCAATGTGGCGCCTGCACCATCCTGCTGGACGGCAAGCCGGTCCGGTCCTGCGTCCTGCCGATGGCCGCTGTCGGCAGCCGCGGCATCATCACCATTGAAGCGGTTGATGCCATGCCCGCCGGAAAGAAGGTTCAGGAGGCCTGGACCGCGCTGGAGGTGCCGCAGTGCGGCTACTGCCAGTCGGGCCAGATCATTTCGGCCACCGGGCTGCTGTCGCGCAATCCCGATCCCGGCGATGCGGATATCGATGCCGCCATGGCCGGCAACATCTGCCGCTGCGGCACCTATCCCCGCATTCGCGCCGCCATCAAGCAGGCCGCCAAGGCCG
This sequence comes from Acetobacteraceae bacterium, assembly GCA_027311485.1. Classification (GTDB taxonomy): domain Bacteria; phylum Pseudomonadota; class Alphaproteobacteria; order Acetobacterales; family Acetobacteraceae; genus Rhodopila. The sequence continues at coordinate 5,060 of DAICYU010000041.1, read as the reverse complement.
GAGCATAGCCGTGCCCGACATCAAACAGCCAAATCACGCACCGACCTATGGCCTGGTGAACCGCCGCGGCGTTCTGGCCGGCGGACTGCTTCTCGCCTTCGCCGCATCGTCCCGGCGCAAGGCTCACGCCGCGGGCGAGGAGCCCAGCCTGAAGAATATCCAGAAGCGGACGGGGCAAAGCGGGAAAGGAGGGTACGACGGGTTTGCGCCCGGCGGCTTCATCCACATCACCAGGGATCACGGGGTGGTGCTGATCGTCCCGAACGTGGAGATGGGCCAGGGTATCTATACCGGCGAGGCGATGTTGATCGCCGAGGAACTGGAAGTCGGTCTGGATCAGATCGGCATCAAGGCGGCACCGCCGGATGCGAAACTCTACACCCAGCCGCTGCTGAAATCGCAGTCGACGGGCGGCTCGACATCCATCCGCGGCGCGTGGGTGCCGTTGCGGCAGGCCGGCGCGGTGGCACGGACGATGCTGATCGCCGCCGCGGCCCAGCAATGGCAGGTACCCGCCGAGGACTGTTTTGCCCAGCGCGCGACGGTGGTGCATCGCGGCAGCGGACGGACCCTCCCCTACACCGACCTGGCGGAGGCCGCGTCACAGCAGCCCGTCCCGCAGTCCGTTGCGTTGAAGGACCCGAAGGACTTCCAACTGATCGGCAAACCGCTGCCGCGCCTGGACGTGCCGGGCAAGGTGAACGGGTCGGCCCTGTTCGGCATCGACATCAAGGTGCCGGGGATGAAATACGCCAGCGTCGCCGCCTGCCCGGTCCTGGGCGGCAAGCTGGCGAGCGTGGATGACAGCGCGACCCGCAAGGTGCCCGGCGTGCGTGACGTGCTGCGGCTTCCGGATGCGGTTGCGGTCACCGGCGATCATTTCTGGGCGGCCCATAAAGGGCTGAAGGCCCTGCGCATCAGCTGGGATCCGGGACCGAACGCATCACTGTCCAGCGACGACCTCGTGCAAACCCTGCGCAACGCCTACGGGAAATCCAAACCCGTCGTCGCTCGGCAGGACGGCGATGTCGACAACGCCCTGAGCCGCGCCGCCAAGCGCGTCGATGCGGCTTACGAGCTGCCGTTCCTGGCGCATGCGACGATGGAGCCGATCAACACGCTGGTGCATGTCCGGCCTGACGGCTGCGACGTATGGGTCGGCACCCAGGTGCCGGTGCTGGCGCAGCAACTCGCCGCCAAGGCCAGCGGCCTGTCGCAGGACAAGGTGATGATCCACAACCAACTGCTGGGCGGCGGCTTCGGCCGGCGGCTGGAGGCGGGGTCGGTGGGCCAGGCGGTCGCGTTCGGCAAGCAGGTGAACTACCCGCTGAAGGTCATCTGGACGCGCGAGGAGGATATTCAGCACGACCTGTATCGTCCCGCCTATTACGATCGGGTTTCCGCCGGACTGGACAGCAGCGGCAGGCTGACCGCCTGGGTTGACCACGTCAGCGGCGGCTCGGTCACCGGGCATTATGTCCCGAAAGGGCTGCCGGCGGGCTAACTGGACCCGGACGCAGTCGAGGGCGCGGCGAAGCCTCCCTATGATCTGCCGGCGATCCATGTGGACTGGACGCGTGTCGATCCACCCATCCCGATCACCTGGTGGCGCGGTGTCGGCCCGACCCACAACGTGTTCGTCGTGGAATCCTTCATGGATGAGGTCGCCCACGCCGCCGGCAAGGACCCGATCGCGTTCCGGCTGGGATTGCTGGGCAAGAACCCGCGTTCCGCGGCCGTCCTGAAGCGGGCGGCGGAACTGGCCGACTGGGGCAAGCCGCTGCCGAAAGGCACCGGGCGCGGGGTGTCGCTGCACGATTCCTTCGGCAGTCATGTCGCGGTGGTGGTCGAGACCACGGTGGCGCCAACCGGTGAGATCCGCCTGCGCAAGGTCGTCGGCGTGATCGATTGCGGCCTGGTGGTGAACCCCGACAGCGTGCGCGCGCAGATCGAGGGCGGACTGGTCTTCGGCCTGACCGCAGCGCTGTACAACGACATCACCTTCAAGGACGGCCGCGTCCAGCAAAGCAATTTCAACAACTATCGGATGATGCGGATCGACGAGACTCCGCCGTTCACGGTGGAGGTGATGCACAGCACCGAATCGCCCGGTGGCGTCGGCGAAACCGGCACCGTGTCGGCGGCACCGGCGCTGGGTAACGCGATCTTCGCCGCCACCGGCATCCGGCTGCGGCGCTACCCGTTCAACCGCACCGACCTGCAGTCGAAGGGCATCGATCATGAGGCGATCGCCAGCATCGCGCCGGCGGGCGGCGCCGTCGCGCTGGCACTGTTGCAGCCGGCGCCGGGCGCGTCCGAATGAGGCGCGTTTTCTCGGCCATCGGCGTGCTGGTCGTGTTGGTGATCGCCGCAGCCGGCGCGTTCTTTTTCCTGCCGGAAGGCGAGCCGGCGGCCGCAGCCTCCCCCAAGCAGCCGACCGGTACGGCACTGATCGAGCGGGGCCGCTACCTGGCACAGGCCGCGGATTGCGTTGCCTGCCACACCGCCCCAGGCGGCCAGGCCTATGCCGGCGGGCTGGCGTTCAAGTTGCCGTTCGGCACCATCTACGCGCCGAACATCACGCCGGACAAGGACACCGGGATCGGCACCTGGACCGACGCCGATTTCGTCCGTGCCCTGCACAGCGGCGTCGGCAAAGGCGGGGAGATGCTGTATCCGGCCTTCCCCTACGCCAGCTATGCGCTGATGAGCACCGATGACGCGTTGGCGATCAAGGCCTACCTGTTCAGCCTGAAGCCGGTAAAGGCGAAGGCCCCGGCCAACACCATCAGCTTCCCCTACAACCAGCGCTACCTGATGCGGGCCTGGCGGCGGCTGTTCGTGCCCGACCACCGCTTCCGGATGCGAGATGGGCAACCCGCCGACGTGAACACCGGCGCCTATCTGGTCGAGGCCCTGGGCCATTGCGGCGAGTGCCACACGCCACGAAACATGCTGTACGGCCTGGATAACGGGCAGAAATTCGCCGGCGCGGTGACGCAGGGCTGGAAGGCCTACAACATCACCTCCGACAAGCAGGCCGGGATCGGCGCGTGGTCGGACGATGATCTGGCATCCTACCTGGCGAAAGGCTACGCAGCGAACCACGGCGCCGCGGCCGGCAATATGGGTGAGGCGGTGGATGACAGCCTGTCGCACCTGAGCAAGCCCGACATCCGCGCCATCATCGCCTACCTGCGAACCGTGCGGGCAAAGTCGGCGGAGGCGGACGAACGGGTGAATCCCGATCCGAGTGCGATCAAGACGTCCACCGCCTATGCCCCGCCGGCGTCAGAAGTGAAAGCGTCGCCACTTGGCCTGACGATGTTCCAGAGCGCCTGCGCCAGTTGCCATGGCTGGAATGGCGAGGGGCTGGAGCATCCACAGGCGGCGCTGCTGGGCAGCAGGACGGTGAACGACCCGCATGGCACCAACCTGCTGCAGGTTGTGCTATATGGTGCCAACCGGGGAGTGCCGGGCGAAGGCGCGGCGTTCATGCCAGCTTTCGGGCAGGCTTACTCGGATGTCGAGATCGCGGCGGTCAGCAACTATGTGCTGGCGCATTTCGGCGGCAAGAAATCGTCGATCACCCCGGCTGATGTCGCGGCCGCGCGCAAGGCGGCGCCATAGGTCCCCCGCAGGCGGCCATTGGGCGGCCTGCCCTGAAGCTCCACCACTGGCCACCCTCGCCGCGGCCTGCGATCCGGCGGCGTGCGTATCGTCCGTTTCGGCTGCCTGGATGCGCCCCCTATCGCCGCCGCCTTTCATCACGCCGCTGCCGGTTCGCTATTGTTGTTGCAGTGCTCGGCGAGACTGACGAAATCTCGCGACGGCAGGGCATCGAAATGACAGCGTGTATTTCGGCTTCGTGAACATTATCGTGCCCTGCGTGGCGTTGGCATCCACTTCGTGCCAGCGGCACGGGTCGCCATGATGGGAGGATACGATGGCGCTTAAGAATCTGCTCGTTCATCTCGACCCGGCCGAAGGCAGCCAGCGGCGGTTGCACGCGGCAACGGCAATGGCATCCAGACACGGGGCGCATCTGACCGGCCTGTTCGTCAAGGATCAGAGCTTCGCTCAGCTCAACCGGGCGAAAGCCGCCGAACTCGGCCTGTCGCCCGCCAGGGAAATGGCGGCGATCGACCGCATGGTCGATGAAGTCATCGAGGCCGGAGCCGAGACGACACGGGCGCAGTTCGAGAAGGCGGTGCATGCGGCCGGGGTGCACGCCGAGTGGCGCTGCGAACGCGGGCGCGCGGATGAGATCGTGCCGCGGCACGCACGCTACGCCGACCTTTGCATCATCGGTCAATGGAAACCGGAGATGGAGGAACTGCCGTACCTCCCGCGCCTGGTGGAGCAGGTCCTGTTCCTGTCAGGACGGCCGACTTTGATCGTGCCGTCCGTGGCAGGGCCGACGGAACTTGGTCGTCACGTGCTGGCCGGCTGGAACGCCAGCCGCGGTGCCGCGCGGGCGATCAATGACGCAATGCCGCTGCTGGCCGCGGCGGACCATGTCACGGTCCTGGTGATTGATCCGGAACAGGGCGACCATGCCCATGGTGAGGAGCCGGGCACCGACATCGCGCGCCACCTCGCCCTGCACGGCGTCAAGGTCACGACGACGTCGGTTACCAGCCAGTCGTCCGGGATCGGTCAGACAATCTTGGATCATGCGGCAAAAATCGGCGCCGACATGGTGGTGACCGGCTGCTACGGGCATTCCCGGTGGCGCGAGTTCATCCTGGGCGGGACAACCCGCGTGCTGCTGCGCCAATCGGCCATCCCGGTGATGATGTCGTATTAGCTGGCTCGCCATCCGGCGGTAACCTGGCACCTCCTTCGCGGGAGGTGCCAGGCACCCAGGACGTCAGGACGCCCAGGGATCGACGATGATCTTGGCGTGCCGCTCGGGGTTTGCCAGATCAGCGAACGCGGCGCCGACCCCGTCCAGCCCCACGGTCCCGGTGATCAGCGGGTCCATGTTGACCCGCCCTTCGGCGATGTGGTGCAGGCTTTCGGCAAACTCGCCCGGCGTATAGGCCAGGACGAACTTG
>DAICYU010000419.1 GCA_027311485.1 Acetobacteraceae bacterium | reverse complement strand
CAGCGACATCGACGAAACGGCACTGGAGATCGCCCGCACGGGACGCTATCCGGCCACGATCGCCAAGGACATGCAGCCCGACTACCTCACCCGCTACTTCGTGCGGGAGGACGGAACCTATCGTATCGTCACCGAGTTGCGGGAAATCTGCCTGTTCTCGATCCACAACCTGCTGCGGGACGCGCCGTTTTCCCGACAGGACCTGATTTCCTGCCGCAACCTTCTGATCTACCTGAACGCGGAGCTGCAGGGCCATGTCATACCATTGTTTCATTACGCCCTGAATCCGAACGGCTTCCTGTTCCTGGGCACATCGGAGAACGTCACCCGCAACGCTCGGCTTTTCACGACCGTGGACAAGGTCAACCGGATTTTTCAGCGCCGCTCGGATGTCGAGCGTCGGCTGCCGGAGTTTCCGCTCGCAACGCCTGAGCCGTCGAAGCACGCCGCTTCGACGCAAAGCGCGCGTAGTGGCGGTGAAATGAGCCTGCGGGCTGCCGCGGAACGGCAGTTGCTGGACCACTTTACCCCGGCCTACGTGGTGATCAATGCGGAAGGCGAACTGCTGCAATCCTCGGCGCGGACCGGCAAATACCTGGAGCTTCCAGAGGGCACGCCTGACACCAACCTGTTCAGCATGGCGCGGGCCGGCCTGCGGATGGACCTGCGCGCGATGGTGCACAGGGCGATCGGCACAGGGCAACCGGTGATGCAACCGAAGGTGGCAGTGACGACCGATGGCGGGCGTCAGGAAATCGATCTGTTCGTGCAGCCGCTGCGGTTCGGCAACCGGCCTGAAACGTTGTACTTGGTTGTGTTCAAGGATCTGGGCTTGCTCCAGCCCGGTAGCGGCCTGCACATCCTGGAGAATGAAACCGACCTGACGGATGCCAGCGTACGCCATCTTGAATCCGAGTTGCGGGCAACGCGGGAGCGGTTGCAGACGACCAGCGAGGAACTGGAATCCTCCAACGAGGAGCTGAAGTCGAGCAACGAAGAACTGTCCTCAATGAACGAGGAATTACAGTCCGCAAATGAAGAGCTGGAGACGTCAAAGGAAGAACTCCAGTCGATCAACGAGGAGTTGCATACGGTTAATGCCGAGCTGGCGTCCCGTGTGGATGAGCTGACGCGGGCGAACAACGACATGAGCAACCTGCTGAATAGCACGCAGATCGCAACGGTCTTCCTGGACCGGCAGTTGCTTGTGAAAGGATTTACCCCGGCAGCGAAGGACGTCTTCCACCTGGTGGAAAGCGACGCGGGCCGACCGGTGATGCATGTCCGGCCACGGATCAATGTGGACAACCTGCAGGAGGACGCCGAACGGGTGCTGCGGACACTGAGCACGATCGAGCGACCGGTCAGAAGCAGTGAAGACGACACGCTGTTCATGATGCGGCTGCTGCCGTATCGCACCGCGGAAAACGTCATCAGCGGCGTCGTCATGACCTTCATCGACGTCACGCGGGTCGCGGAAGCGGAAGCGCGCGTCAGGGAACTGACGCGCGACCTGCACGCTCGCATCCAGGAACTGGAGACGGTGATCGATCTGGTTCCAGTCGGTGTCATGATCGCCGAGAGCGCCGACCGGATCCTGGTGAACCGGTGCGGCGCCAGCCTGCTTGGACATACCGACGGGCACAAGGGACTGACCCTGGTCCGCTTTGACTTCAAGCTGTACGACGGGGACAAGGAAGTTGCCGAAGCCGACATGCCAATCCGCCAGGTCCTGCAGACCGGCGAGACGGTGGCGTCGCTGGAGCGCCGCCTGCTGCGACACGACGGCACCTCGGTGGAAGTCATGCTGTTCGCCACCCCATTGTTCGACGACTCCAAGGGCGTCCGGGGGGCCATCGCCGCGATTGTCGATATCTCCGGCCACAAGGAATCCGAGGCTCGGCAGCGCGTGCTGCTGGATGAGCTTCAGCATCGCGTGAAGAACACCCTGGCGACGGTCAGTTCACTGGCCACGCGGATGGGACGGCGCAGCCAATCGCTGGCGGACTTCCAGGAATCGTTCCTGTCCCGGCTGGCGGCCATGGCCCATACGCACGACCTTCTTTCCGGTGGCGCATGGGACGGCGCCAGTTTGCAGTCTTTGCTGAGTACGGCGCTCAATTCTTACGCAAATGCAGAAAAGACCAATATTGTGCTGAAAGGCGAAGACATCAAGCTGACGCCGAACACCGCAACCACTCTCGGAATGGTGTTCCATGAACTCGCGACAAACGCAGCGAAGTATGGTGCGTTGTCGGTTATGGGCGGGATCGTTGAAGTCTCGTGGACGGTACTGCAAAGTGCCGAAAAGGGGCGGCAACTTCATATTGGCTGGGTCGAGCGGAATGGCCCGGCGGTTGACATCAATGCGCCTGAGGGTTTTGGCACCGGCTTCGTGCGCCGTAGTGTCGAATATGAAATGGAAGGCGCGGCAACGGTTCGGCTGCTGACGGACGGTCTGCAATGCGATATCGATTTTCCGATGGCTGGGAACGTGGAATAGAAAAAGGATCAACGACGATGGGTGCTCAAATGCCGGCCCTGCCGGAACTTCGGATCCTTGTTGTCGAAGACACCCTGATGCTGGCTGAAGTGCTGGTCGACCAGCTTGAGGATTGCGGCTGCCATGTCGTCGGCCCGGCGGCACACCTGAACCGCGGCATGGCGCTGGCCCAGTCCGAAAAGCTGGATGGCGCTTTGCTGGACGTCAACCTGAACAGCGAACGCTGCTTCCCGATCGCCGCAGTGCTGACCGCCCGCTCGATCCCGTTCGCGTTCCTGACCGGCTATGGCGATACGGCGATCGCGCCGGAATTTCGGCACGTACCGCGGCTGACGAAGCCGTATTCCTCAGCCGATCTGACCCGCCTGCTGGCACAGCGCTTCGTCCACGCGTGACGGCGTGGCAAAGCGTACCGTTTCAGCCGCCGGTCACGCTCATGTGCCGGGACACAGCCGGCTTGTCGTGGCGGCGGTCGATGATGAAGTCGTGGCCCTTCGGCTTGCGTGCAATGGCGGCGTGGATCGCTTCATCCAGCTGATCGTCGGTCACGCCGGCCCGTAGCAGGGGCCGGAAGTCCGCCGAATCCTCCTGGCCAAGGCACATATACAAGGTGCCGGTGCAGGTCAGCCGCACACGATTGCAGCTCTCGCAGAAATTATGCGTCATCGGCGTAATGAAACCGATCCGCTGGCCGGTTTCCTTGACATTGAAATACCGAGCCGGGCCGCCGGTGCGGTAGTCGGTATCCTCCAGCGTCCAGTTCTTGCGCAGGCGGGCACGGACGATGGACAGCGGCAGGTATTGGTCGGTCCGGTCGCCGTTGATGTCGCCCATCGGCATCGTCTCAATCAGGCACAGGTCGAAGCCGTGTTCGCCGCACCAGCCGAGCATGGTGTCGAATTCGGCCTCGTTGACGCCCTTCATGGCGACGGCGTTGATCTTGATGGCCAGCCCGGCGTCCCTGGCGGCGAAGATGCCATCCAGGATCGGCTCGATCTTGCCCCAGCGGGTGATCTGGGTGAAGCGCGCCGGATCGAGCGTATCCAGCGAGACGTTGATGCGGCGCACGCCGGCGGCAACCAGCTGTTGCGCATGCTTCGTCAACTGGGTGCCGTTGGTTGTCAGGGTGAGTTCGTTCAGGCCGTTGCCAAGCCGCTGCCCCAGTGCGCCGAACAGGCGCACGACATCGCGGCGCACCAGCGGTTCGCCGCCGGTAATGCGGATCTTCGTCGTGCCAAGCCGGATGAATGCGGAACACAGGCGGTCCAGCTCCTCCAGCGTCAGCAGGTCGCGTTTGGGCAGGAACGACATGTCCTCAGCCATGCAATAGACGCAGCGCAGGTCGCAGCGGTCTGTCACCGATACACGGAGATAGGTGATCGCTCTGCCAAACGGGTCGATCATGGTGTGCGGATGTCTCCTTGCGGGCGGCCCTTTGCCCTGGCCCGCGACAATACGTCGTTCGGCAAGACTTGCGCCATCCAGGACCCGTCTTCAAGGGCGGTGTGGCTACGATCGAGTCAGTGCACCGGCGCGCGGCACGAAAAAGCCGCCGGCGTTTACCTTTTATTTGCAAATGCCTGTCAGGAGTCGGCTTCCGCCCGGGCCCGGGCGCGCCAAGGGGGCTGCCGTGGACGATCTGCTTGCCGACTTCCTGACCGAAACCAACGAAAGCCTGGCGGAACTCGATGTCGCGCTGGTCACGCTGGAGCGTGCGCCGGATGACGCCGAGACGCTGTCCGGCGTTTTCCGCCTGGTGCATACGATTAAAGGCACCTGTGGCTTCCTGGGCCTGCC
>DAICYU010000418.1 GCA_027311485.1 Acetobacteraceae bacterium | reverse complement strand
GGATCTGGCACAGCGGCTTAAGCAGCGTGGAGAAAACGTGCACATCCTGCTGCGCGGCTATGGCGGGGTTTCATATGGCGCGAACCGGGTGCGTAGCGACGATCCGGCGGTCAAGGTGGGTGATGAGGCGCTGCTGTTGCAGGAGGTCGCGCCGACCTGGGTCGGCGGCAACCGGGCCGTGATCGCCCGCGCGGCGGTCGCCGACGGTGCCACCGTGCTGCTGATGGACGACGGATTGCAAAACCCGACGCTGGAAAAGACCTGCTCGCTTCTGGTGATCGATGGCCCGTCCGGCTTTGGCAATGGCCGCGTGCTGCCGGCGGGGCCGTTGCGCGAACCCGTTGCCGCCGCGGCCGCCCGGTGCCAGGCTGCGGTGATGATCGGTCCTGACATAAGTCAGGCGGCGGCTCGGCTGCCGGCGGGTATGCACGTGCTGCGAGCCGATCTGCGGCAGGATGACACGGTCCGGCAACTCGCCGGGCAGAAAGTGGTGGCATTTGCCGGCATCGCACGCCCGGAGAAGTTCTTCGCCCCGCTACGGGAAGCGGGGGCCGATCTGGTCCTGGCACGTCCGTTTCCAGACCATTATCATTACTCCCCCACCGAACTGGCCGAACTGGCGAAGAAAGCCCGCCATGCGGAAGCAGTTCTGGTAACGACACCGAAGGATGCGGTGCGCCTGCCGCACGCTTTCCTGGGAATCTGCATCGTCGTCGGCGTCAGCCTGGTATGGCAGCAGCCCGACCAGATCGACCAATTGCTCGACAAAGTGATAGCGCCACATTCGCCCGGTATGCGTTAATGGCCGCATGCATGACCTGGTTTTTCTGTTCGATGTGGACAATACGCTGCTGGACAACGATCAGGTCCAGAGTGACCTGAGCGAGCATCTGGCAAATCATTACGGACAGGGCGCACGCGACCGCTATTGGACGCTGTTCGAGGAACTACGCTCAACGTTGGGGTACGCCGATTACCTCGGCGCGTTGCAGCGCTATAGGCTGGAAGCCTTGCACAATCCGAAGGTGCTGCGCATCGCCAATTGGCTGGCCGACTATCCATTTGCTGACCGGGTGTATCCGGGTGCCATGGAGGCCGTCCGTCACGTTGCCGCATGGGGACCAACGGTCATCCTGTCGGACGGCGACGCCGCGTTTCAGCCGCGCAAGGTGGAACGGTCGGGCCTGTGGCAGGCGTTCAGCGACAACGTGCTGATCTATGTCCATAAGGAGCAGGTGCTCGACGATGTCGAACGCCATTATCCAGCGCGGCACTACGTGATGATCGATGACAAGCTGCGTATCCTGGCGGCGCTGAAGCGCAGCTGGGGCGACAGGGTCACGACAATCTTTCCGCGGCAGGGCCATTATGCATTCGATCCGGAGGAGATTCGCAAGCATCCGCCAGCGGATTTCAGCATCGACGCGATCAGCGAACTGCTGAATTTCCGCCGGGAGCAATTCCCGGGCTGATCTTTCTCGTCACCGTGAACAGCCAACCGGCGACCAGCAGATTGGCCGCTGCTGCAGCGACCAATGTTCTCGGCGCATTTAGTCCGGCGGCCGCCAGTCCGGCCGCTGCGGCCGCACCGATCACCATGAACAGGGCGTTCATGATATTGTTCGCCGCGACCATGCGTGACCGTGAATCGGGCGGTGCAGCCTCCTGAATGATGGCATACAGCGGCACCGAAAAGATGCCGCCACAGGCCGCCAGCAGCGTCAGGTCGGCCAGCAGGCGCCAACCAGCTGGTGTCGCTGCAATATCCCAGGCTGTGACCATCCCCTGTGCCGCAGCGGCTGCACGGGCAAATTCCCAGCAGAACACGGAAATCCCCAGCGCGGCGAAGGGCGCGAGCCGGGCCGAGATCCTGTCGCGCAACAGCCGCGTGCAGCCGATCGACCCGATGCCGACGCCGATTGCGAACATCGCCAGGAACAGCGTGAGCACGGAACCCTGGGCCTTCATCGTGTCACGCGCGACGATCGGCAACTCGGTCAGGATAGTGGCCCCCATGGTCCAGAACCACGAAATGCCAAGCAGGGACAGCCAGATCGGACGGAAGGTGTGGGCGGCACGCAGAACGCGCCAGGTTTCCGCCAGGATATTCGGATGCACACGCAGACGCGGATTTGCCGGCAGGGCAGGGGGCATGAGCACGGCGGCAAACAAGCCGACCAGCGATAGAGCGAGGCCGGTGACGGCGACCAGCACAGGGCCGTCGTCCAACAGGACCAGCCCGCCGCCGGCAACCGTGCCGCAGACGATGGACAGGAACGTCGTCGCCTCAATCACGGCATTGCCGCCCAACAGTTCCTCCTCGGCCAGATACTCCGGCAACACGCCGTATTTGACAGGACCAAACAGCGCCGCCTGGAACCCAAGGCCGACCAGGACTGCCAAAAGGCCCGGCACGCTGGCCGTCAAAAATGCGATCGCGGCGGCTGCCATCAGCGCGACTTCCATCAGCTTGTAGACCAGGATCAGCCGGGGCTTGGCAAAGCGGTCGGCCAGCACGCCAGCGGTGGCGGATAATAGTATATAAGGTGCAATGAACAGCGCCCCGGCCAGCGCCGAAAGCCCGGTTGCACCGACATGCAGGCGGAACAGGGCCAGCACCACCATGGCGTTCTTCACGAGATTGTCGTTCAGCGCACCACATGATTGGGTCAGGGTGAGCGGCCAGAGCCGGCGTGATCCGATCAGTGCCATCAACGCCATGTTCGCCCGTCCTGACAAATGCATCCGTTCGCCTAACATAGCGCAACGGGGATAACCGATCCCGGTCATGTCTGAAACAGGAGGCTCCATGTTCATCGCGATGAACCGTTTCAAAGTACTGCCTGGCGCGGAGGCCGCGTTCGAGGAAGTCTGGACCTCCCGGGATACGCATTTGCGGGGTGTGCCGGGCTTTGTGTCCTTCCACCTGCTGCGCGGATCGAAGCGGGAGGATCACGTGCTGTATTCCTCGCATACGATTTGGCAGAGCCGTGCGGCCTTCGAGGCATGGACCACATCGGATGCTTTTCGCCAGGCGCATCGCAATGCCGGCGGGAACAAGCCGATGTATCTCGGCCACCCCGAGCTGGAACTGTTCGATGTGATCCAGACTGTGGAGTAGCCTGCTGCCTGCAGGGGCGGTCCGATGGATCAGGCCAGAGGCATGCCCCTGTAATTTCGTGCCCGCGGTTTCGGCACGACCAATGGCACGCATCAGCGACAAACGCATGCGGTTGCGGCAGTCTGCGCCCTAAACCCGTGCGGGCGTGCGCTTCTGAACGCCAGCCGCGGTGCCGCAGTCCTTGGTCCACCGGGGGGCGAAAGGTCGAAGCCGCCTGGCTTTCCGGGCGCTAGGCGCACTGGCACGATCCATGCATATTTCGCGACCACTATGGCTTTCGATGGCGCGGTCGGGCAGGCTGTTCCGGTAATGCCGGTTAACGGCGGCTCGACAATGGCTGAACAGGGGCAAGGTAGAGATGGCGAACGGGTTTAATCGTCGGGGCTTTCTGGCAACGGCCGCTGCTGCGACAGGCGTGCTGGCCGCGCCCCGGTTGTCGCTGGCTGCGGACAGCAAGGTCCTGCGCTTCATACCGCAGGCGAATCTGGCGAACCTCGATCCGATCTGGACCACCCAATACGTTGTCCGCAACGGCTCCCTGCTGATCTGGGACATGCTGTACGGCGTCAATGAACAGCTGGAGCCGCAGCCGCAGATGGTGGAAAGCCATGAGGCGAGCGGCGACTTCAAGACCTGGACGTTCAAACTGCGTGACGGGCTAAAGTTTCACGACGGACAGCCTGTTCTCGCCAAGGATGTGGTGGCCAGCATTCATCGCTGGATGGCCCGTGACGCCACTATGGGGGTGGTGATCAAAAGGCAGCTCGATGCGCTTGAGGCGGTCGATGACCGTATCTTCCGCTTCCGGCTGAACAAGCCGTATCCCAAGATGCTGTTTGCACTGGGCAAAAGCAGCACGCCGGCGCTGTTCATCATGCCGGAGCGGATTGCTGCTACGGACCCGTTCAAGCAGATCAGCGAATATGTTGGCTCCGGCCCGATGCGGTTCAAAGTCGATGAATGGGTACCTGGGGCGAAGGCGATCTTCGAGAAGTTCCCAGGTTATACGCCGCGTGCTGAAAAATCGAGTTGGCTCGCCGGTGGGAAGCGGGTGCACTTCGACCGCATCGAGTGGCAGATCGTGCCAGACAGTGCGACCGCGGCGGCCGCGCTGCAGAACGGGGAGGTGGACTGGTGGGAAACCCCGGTGCCCGACCTGGTGCCGTTGTTGAAACAGCATGGCGACGTCGT
>DAICYU010000417.1 GCA_027311485.1 Acetobacteraceae bacterium | reverse complement strand
AAGGAGGAGTTCAAGGCGAAGGTCGTCGGGACCGACCCGAAGATCGACATCGCCCTGATCAAGATCGACGTGAAGAAGAAGCTCCCCTACGTGGCGCTGGGCGACTCCGACAAACTCGACGTGGGCGAGTGGGTCGTGGCGATCGGCAACCCGTTCAGGCTCGGCCACACCGTGACGGCGGGGATCGTCAGCGCCAAGGGGCGGATCATCGGCTCCGGGCCGTACGACGACTTCATCCAGACGGACGCCGCGATCAACCGCGGCAACTCCGGCGGGCCGCTGTTCAACATGGATGGCCAGGTGATAGGCATCAACACGGCCATCTTCTCCCCGTCCGGCGGTTCGATCGGCATCGGTTTTTCGATCCCGTCGAACATGGCCAAGCTGATCGTCGCGCAATTGAAGGAATACGGCCACGCACGCCGCGGCTGGCTCGGCGTTAAGATCCAGCAGGTAACGCCCGATATCGCCGAAAGCCTTGGCCTGAAGAGCGCGGCCGGCGCCATGGTCGCCGGGGTGACCGATGGCGGGCCGGCTGAGAAGGCGAAGATCCACAGCGGCGACATCATCCTGAAGTTCGATGGCCAGGATGTGAAGGAAATGCACAACCTGCCGCGCATCGTCGCGGATACCGATGTCGGCAAGGAAGTGCCGGTGGTCGTGTGGCGCGACGGCAAGGAGGTCACGCTCGAGACCACCTTGGCGGAACGTCCGAGCGATGAGCAATTGGCGGCTGCTGACACGGGAAAGGCGCCGGATGCGGCAAAGCCGACGGACCTCGCGGGTCTCGGGATGAAGGTCGCCCCCATCGGACAGGAGCTGAAGGACAAGTTCCAACTCGGGGATAACCAGAAGGGCGTGGTAATCACGGATGTGCTGCCGAACAGTGCCGCCGCCGACCGCGGCCTGAAGCCCGGCGACGTGATCATGGAAGTGCAGCAAAATCAGGTCGCCTCGCCCGCGGACGTGCAGAAGCAGATCGCCGCGGCAAAGCAGGCAGACCGCAAGTTCGTGCTGATGCTGATCCAGCGCGAGGGCGCGGTGCAATATGTTCCCCTGCCGCTGAGTAAGGCAGCGGGCAAAAAGGACAAGCAGCCCGGTTAGCCATGTCCTGGTCCGCTCAACAATACACCACCTTCGAGAAGGAGCGCACCCGCCCGGTGCGCGACCTTCTGAACGCGGTTGACATGGAATCGCCCCGGCGGGCAATCGACCTTGGCTGTGGACCCGGCAACTCAACCGAAGTACTCGCCGAACGATTTCCCGGCGCCGCGATCCTCGGTTTCGATAGTTCGGCCGACATGATCGATGCCGCCCGGCGAAGATTGCCGCGACTGCAGTTCGATCTCGGCGATATTCAGACGTGGAACGCCCCGGAAGACGATCCCGGAGGCTTCGACATCATCCTGGCGAACGCCGTGCTGCAATGGGTGCCGAACCACGACAGCCTGATGCCAAGGCTGATGCGCGCCCTATCGGATGGTGGGAGCCTCGCCGTCCAAATGCCGGACAATCTGGAAGAGCCGGCGCACCAGTTGATGCGACAGATGGCGTCAGAGCCCCGATTCGCTGGCAAACTCTCCACAGCCGCTGGATCGAGGCAGGCCCGAGTGGACGCGACCTGGTATTATAAACTGCTGCGTCCCCATGCCACCCGCGTGGATGTCTGGCGGACTACCTATCACCATGTGCTCAGCGGTGGGACGGATGCGATCGTGGAGTGGTTTAAAGGCAGCGGTCTACGGCCGTTCCTGGCACCACTCGATCCGGTCGAGCAGCAGGCGTTTCTGGCCGATTACCGGGCCGCCCTGATCGATGCCTATCCGGTGATGGCTGATGGGTCCGTATTGCTGCCGTTCCCGCGCCTGTTCGTCGTTGCGGTTCGCTGAACTGAGCCGAACGGAGGTACCTGCGACGCTGCCGGCACAGGCCAGCGGCGAGACAGCAGAAAAAGTTGCCTATGTTCCTGAAATGCTGGCCCGCGCATGACATGACAGGCGGCTGCGAATACCGGCGGCCCCTTGGGACCGCCGGTGTCATGCTACTCCGCAATCCCCACTGCTTTCGGGGCACGTTCCAGACTGGAGTCGTGCTTCATCAGCATGACGATCACCATGCTCATGACCGCACAGGCGGCGATGGCAAGCAGACCGGAGGAAAAGCTGCCAGTACGATCCTTCAGCCACCCCATGGCGAAGGGACCGAAGAAGCCAGCGAGATTACCGAACGCATTGATCGCGGCGATGCCCGCTGCCGCGGCAGCACCTGACAGGAACGCGGTCGGGAAGGTCCAGAACACCGGCAGAACGGCAAACACGCCGAAGGCGCCGACGGACAGAAGCACGATCTTCAGGGCCGGGTCGTCAACGGCAGTCGATCCACCGATGCCGATTGCTGCGATCAGGAAGGCGATGGCCGCATGCCACTTCCGCTCCATCTTCGCGTCGGAACGGCGCCCCCACCAGATCATGCCGACGGTGCCGACGACATACGGGATGGCGCTGACGAACAAGGCTGCGGTATTCGACAGGTTAAAGCCCTTGATGATCTGCGGCAGCCAGAAGGCCGTGCCGTAATTCGTCGCCACCGCTCCAAAATAGACCAGCGCCAGCGCCAGGACCTTGGGATCGATCAGCGCCTGGAACACGCTCAGGCCGTGTACTTCTTCCTTTTGGCGGGCTTCAGCAGCCAGGCGGTTACTCAGCCAGGTGCGCTCCTCCTGGGTTAGCCAATGCGCGTCGGCCGGACGGTCAGTCAGGTAAAACCAGACGACGCCGGCCAGGATCACCGCCGGTGCGGCTTCCATAATGAACAACCACTGCCAGCCGGCGAGCCCAGCCACACCGTCCATACCAAGCAGGACTGCCGAAACCGGATAACCCAGAACCGAAGAAAGCGGGATGGCTGCCATGAACCAGCCAACGATACGGGCACGGTACACGCCGGGGAACCAGAGCGTCAGGTAAAAAATGATCCCCGGGAAAAACCCGGCCTCGGCAGCGCCGAGGAGGACGCGGACGACGTAGAAGCCCGTTTCGCCACTCACCGCCGCCATGGCACCGGATAGGATGCCCCAGGTGAACATGATGCGTGCGATCCATTTGCGCGCACCGAAGCGTTCCAATGCCAGGTTGGACGGGATTTCAAACACAAAATAGCTAAAAAAGAAAATGCCGGCACCAAAGCCAAAGGCCGTCGACGAAATGTTCAACGCCTTGTTCATCATCAGGGCCGCGCTACCGACATTAACGCGATCAAGATACGCAACAAAATAACATAACATCAGGAACGGCACGAGGCGCGCCGACACCTTGGCGATCGTTCGCTTTTCAATAGGATCCATTGACATCTCCTCCGGCGCGGCCAGTTGGCAGCGCTCTGTCATCACGCGGCCATAGACAGGCTGGCTTGCGCGGTCAATCCGGCCGGTATGTAATGGCAAGCATGGCAATTCTTGTGACCGGTGTAGCTGGTTTTGTTGCCCTGAACGTCGTCGAGCATCTTCTGGCGGCAGGACGGGACGTTGTCGGGCTGGACCGTATCCCCCTGCCCGACCGTGCAGTGCGGGATTTCGCGACCTTACCAGGGCAGCTGACGATGCTCGATGGGACGATTCTGTCCGAAGCCGATCTGGCGCGCGCCATGACCGCGATGCCGCTGGAGGCGGTGATCCACTGTGCCGTGATCACCGCTGGCAGCCGGCGGGAAACCACAGATCCGGAATCGATCGTCGCCGTTAATGTGCAGGGCGCTGTGACGACGTTGATGGCGGCAGTACGTCGGGGGATCAAACGCTTCGTCTATCCAAGCTCCGGCGCGATCTACGGCCTGTCGGCGGCAACCGTCGATGTCATGGATGAGGACACGCTGCGTCCCGCTCCGGTCAATCTATATGGCCTGACAAAATTTGCTGCGGAGTCGATCCTGCCGCGGATCGCCGAAACCCAGGGAGTCAGCCTGACGGCCGTCCGGCTTGGTGTCGTGTATGGGCCGTGGGAGTATGCGACCGGCGTCCGGGATACGTTGTCGCCGATGCTGCAAACCTTGGAATGCGCCACCGCGGGAACGCCGGCAATCCTCGGGCCGCCCTGGCGTGGGGATTACACCTGCTCGCGTGACATCGCAGCCGGCCTTGTGGCCATCGCCGATGCACCGATGCTGCCCCGCAAAACCTATAACCTTGCGACCGGACGCGGCACCACCGCCGAGGCCTGGTGCGAAGCGCTTGCCGCCCGCCTGCCGGGCTTCCGCTGGCGGCGGGCAACCCAGGATGAGCCGTTCAACGTCGATAGCCACACCGGATTTGACCGGGGCGCGATGAGCATCG
>DAICYU010000416.1:1992-4329 GCA_027311485.1 Acetobacteraceae bacterium | reverse complement strand
AGCCACGGCTCGGCCGACGCCATGGCGTTCGAGCAGGCCCTGCGGCGCGCCTACGAGGCCGCCGACAAACAACTGCTGCAGCGGGTGCAAGAGCGCATCGCTGCCGCCGCGCCGCTGGCGCCGGACGAGACGTACTACTGGGTCTGGTCGCATGCCCTGGCACCCGGATACCTCGATCATCCGCCCATGGTCGCGTTGTGGATTCGGGCCGGCACCGCGCTGGCCGGACAGACCGCCCTGGGGGTCAGGTTGCTGGGTCCATTAGCGGCTGCGCTGGCATCCTGGATGCTGTTCGATGCGGCGCGGGCGCTGTTCGCCGATCCGCGAGCGGGCGCCGTCGCGGTCCTGTTGCTGAACGCCACCCTGCTGCTTGGCGTCGGCACGGTGATCATGACCCCCGATTCGCCGCTGCTGTTCTTCTGGACCGCCGGGTTATGGGCCGCCGCCCGGCTTGCCGGCGGCGGCGGTGGTGTGTGGTGGCTGGTTGCCGGCGTCGCCGGCGGGCTGGCGCTCGACAGCAAATACACGGCGCTGTTCCTATGGGTTGGGGTCGGCCTGTGGGTCTTGCTCGTGCCGGCTGCCCGGTTCTGGCTGCGGCGCTGGCAACCCTGGGCGGCCTGCGTGGCGGGGCTGCTGCTATTTGCCCCCGTGCTGGTCTGGAACCAGGCGCACGGCTGGGCCGGCTTCATCAAGCAAGGCGGCCGGGTTGAGGACTGGCGTCCGGCGCGAGCCATCGGGTTCCTAGGTGAGTTGATCGGCGGTCAAGTCGGCCTCGCCACGCCGCTGATCTTTGTTCTGTGCATTACTGGGCTCGCCGCGGCCTTTCGTCATGCATGGCGAGAGCGGGAACCGCGCTGGTCGCTGCTGCTGGCCTTGTCACTGCCGCCGATCCTGGTGTTCGTGCAGCACGCGTTTGGTGACCGGGTGCAGGGCAACTGGCCGGCCATCATCTATCCCGCCCTGGCGCTCGGGGCGGGCCGCCTGGCGGTCGCCAAGGAGGTACGGTATCCGGCCAGCTTCCCGCAATCTCTGCGCCGCGGGTTACGATCCTGGCGGGCGGCCTGTGCTCTGGGGCTGGCAATCACGGCGCTGGCCTACCTGCAGGCTGCAACCAGGTTGCTGCCTCTGCCGCCGCGGTTCGATCCGATCGCGATGCGCCTGTCAGGCTGGGATAGCCTCGCCCGCCAGACTGCCTCGGGTGTCCGGGCGACCGGCGCCAGCTACGTTGCCGCCGAGGGCTATGCGCTTGGCAGCGAGCTTGCGTGGCTGATGCCGGCCGGAACGCCGGTGATCGGCGTCGATGACCATTGGGCATTCATCAACTTGCCGCGTCCGGCGCTGGATGGTCGAATGGGCCTGCTGGTGCGGGATGCGCGGAATACCGCGCCACCCGACCCGTCGCGTTGGGCCAACGCCGAGCGGGTCGGGACTGTGGAAAGGCCGGGGATCACCCCCGGCAGCTATGCAGTCTACCGCGTGAGTGGAACGGCTTTCCGCGAAAAGGCCGCGCTTCTGCCGCAGCGCTGAAGTCCGTGCACATGCCTTCGGACGCGATCCGCGGGATAACAGTTGCTTTCCGCAAGTCGCCCCGTGCTAATCGTCTGGTACAAGTCGCGGAGCACGATTTTCGTACCAGCGGTCCCGCGGCAATATTTACAAGTCCCCAAATCCAGAATTTGAAAGACAACATTCGTTCCATCAAGGGGAACCGAACGACGTTTCTGGCGATCCAGTGTCTTGTGACAAACGGTACAGCACTGGATCAGCGCGATGCCCGTCTACACTCCCGTTCCTGTGATAATACGACAGACTTTATCTTGCCCCCAGCAATGGGTTCGTCCCGTTCGGGTTCTCTCCCTCGCCATTCTGCTGGGCGGCGGGCTTTGCCTTCCGGCCCAGGCGGCCCGTCATCATCACGCTCTCCGCCCGGAAATCGGCAGACGGGGCGCCGTGGTCGTCCACAAGGTCGGCCATCATGCTGAACACGCATCCAAGCGGGTCGTGCGCCCATCACGGCGCGCTGCATCCAGGGTGCGGGCGCCGGTCCGGGCTGGCCAGATCTCCCCGGAAGTCGTTCATGCGCTTCTTGCCGCGAAACGAGAGGTGCGTGCCGATCCGTTTGTTTTGCTGGCAATAGCATGGCAGGAGAGTCGCTTTGACGTCCTGGCGCGCAACCGGCATTCCTCGGCGCGTGGCCTGCTGCAATTCACCACAGTAACCTGGCTAAGCGTCATCCGTGACTTCGGCGCGGAGCACGGGCTCGGCCGTTACGCCACCGCGATCAAGACCGACCATGATGGCCGGATCATCGTCAGGAACCGCGCCATACGTGGCAAA
>DAICYU010000416.1:0-1945 GCA_027311485.1 Acetobacteraceae bacterium | reverse complement strand
GCGGAGCGCCTGGACCAGGAGCGGCGTGCGCTTGCCGATGACCTCCACCGCCCTGTCACACTACCCGACCTGTATATCCTGCATATGCTCGGCCCCGCCGGCGCCAAGGACTTCCTGACCGCGCTTGCCCGCAGCCCGGACCGTTCCAGCCTTGATGTCGTGGGATCCGCCGCCAAGCCGAACCTGCCGCTGTTCGTCCATGATGGTCACCCACTCTCCGTCGCCGAGACATACGACCGCATCAAAGCGGCATTGACCGACCAGGTCACGCGCCACGCCGGCCTGTTCGCATCCGCCGGCTGAGCCGGTCAGCCGGTTCAGTGCAGGCGGTGCGCCTGGATCATGATCGGGTCAGGTTGACCCGATCATGATTTGGGAGTCATTGCTTGATCGCATGTTTCACGCCTTCCGGCTTTCAGCCTCAGGCGATCATGCTCCATTCCGTCCGTGACACCTCCAGGACGTGCTCCGCGATGGCCAGCGAAGCGGTCAGTCCAGGGCTTTCGATGCCAAACAGATTGATCAGTCCCGGCACGCCATGCGTCTGCGGCCCTTGAATGACAAAATCCTGACCGGGGGCGCCTTTTGGCACGATCTTCGGCCGGATGCCTGAGTATCCGGGTTGCAGCGCGCCATCCTTCAGGGCCGGCCAGTATCGCCGCACCGCTGCATAGAAACTCTGCGACCGGGTTGGATCGACCGTGTAGTCGATCGTGTCGATCCACTCCACATCCGGGCCGAACCGCGCCTGTCCGCCTAGATCGACCGTCAGGTGCACGCCAAGGCCGCCCGGTACCGGCACTGGGTAGATCAGCCGTGAAAACGGCGATCGTCCAGACAGGGTGAAATAGTTGCCCTTGGCATAATACGCTGCGGGAACCCGGTCTGCGGGCATGCCGCTGATCCTGCGCGCCAGCCCGGGCGCGTGCAGCCCGGCCGAGTTCACCAGCAGCCGGCATCGCAGCGTCATCGGATCGGCACCGCCGACGTCGATCTCGATCCGGCGGTCCTTGACCCGGCCGCCCAGCATCGGGCTGAAGAACACCGGAACGGCGCCGGCATTCTCGGCATCGCCTTGCAGCGCGACCATGTAGCCATGGCTGTCGATAATGCCGGTGGCCGGTGACAGCAGCGCACTGGTGCAGGCCAGGTTCGGCTCCAGTGCGATCGCCTCGGCCGCGCTCAGGACCCGCATGCCTTCCACGCCATTCGCCTCGGCCCGTTGCTTGATGCCGGCCAGCATCGCGTCCTCCTGCGCGCTGGTCGCCACGATCAGCTTGCCGCAGTTTAAATGAGGTACACCCTTTTCCGCGCAATACCGGTAAAGCGCGCGGCGCCCGGCAACGCAGAACCGGGCCATCAGGCTGTTCGCCGGATAATAGATCCCGGCGTGGATCACCTCGCTGTTGCGTGACGACGTCTCGGTGCCAATGCCCTCGGCCGCCTCCAATATGATGACCTCACGTCCCGCCAGTGCCAGCGCCCGGGCGACCGCCAGCCCGACAACGCCCGCACCCACCACGACGCAATCGACTTCCTCCACGCGTGATTCCTCCTGACGTAGCGCAGGCCAAGGGGTTAGGCTGGGCGCAAACCGGAGTCCATAGATGCTGACACTGACGCGGGGCGCGTCCTCCATCGTCGTCGCGCCAGAGCATGGTGCTGGCCTGTTGGGCTGGATGCGGGATCGCACGCCGATTCTGCGCCGGGCGTTGCCAGAGACGGCGGTTGGCGGGAATCCACATGCGATGGGCTGCTTTCCGCTGCTTCCCTACTGCAACCGGATCGGTCAGGCGCAATTCAGCTGGGGTGGCATCACCTATCGCCTGCGTCACAACTTCGGCGACCATCCGCATTCGATCCACGGCCTGGGCTGGCAACGCGCCTGGACAGTTACGCGTGCCACTCCGGACGCGGTGACACTCACCCTTGCGCACGTGCCGGA
>DAICYU010000415.1 GCA_027311485.1 Acetobacteraceae bacterium | reverse complement strand
TTTCCCGGTGTGGCGCCGATGCCAAGGGTAGTGGGTCGGCCGCGCGATCTTGCTCATCAGGGAAGGGCGGTTATCTCGCCTGTTCAACGGGTCAACAACGGCTCCTGCCCCGCCAGCCAGGTGTGGCTATCGGGCACGCGCCCGTTCGCCTTCATTGGAATCGGCCGTTGCGTCGTCCGGGTCCTTGGCACCGTGGCTTCCCAACGGCTGCCACATGTGGCCTCGACCGCGGCGCCGAGGCCAGCTGGCCCGGCACCGACGATCAGCAGGCTTGTGGTCACCCGATGAATTTGATCAGCTTGCCCACGGGCGCACCCAATACTTCATCATCGCGCATGACGATTTGGCCCCGGATAACGGTGGCAACCGGCCAGCCGGTAACCTGCATTCCGGCGAACGGGGTCCATCCGCAGGGCGAGACGATCCAGGACTCCTCGATCCGGCGCTGCCGCTGCAGATCAACCAGGGTGAAGTCGGCGTCGTAGCCGGCAGCGAGACGCCCTTTGCCGACAACGCCGTAGACGCGGGCCGGGCCGGCGCTCAGCAGATCGACCATGCGCGTCAGCGACAGCCGGCCGGCGTTGACGTGGTCCAGCATAATCGGCACCAGCGTCTGCACACCGGTCAGGCCGGCGGGGCAATCCGGCCAGGGCAACAGCTTCTT
This sequence comes from Acetobacteraceae bacterium, assembly GCA_027311485.1. Taxonomy (GTDB): domain Bacteria; phylum Pseudomonadota; class Alphaproteobacteria; order Acetobacterales; family Acetobacteraceae; genus Rhodopila. The sequence goes on along the minus strand of DAICYU010000415.1, from coordinate 3,669 downwards.
GTCACGCGGGTGCGGCGCATGGTCGGATCCGATCGTGTCCACCGTGCCGTCATTGATGGCGCGCCAGGCGGCATCCATGTGTTCCTGCCCGCGGATTGGCGGGTTCATCACGCCAAAGCCTTCCAGCCGCTCGTAGCAGTCCGGCGCCACCTGAGTGAGGTGGTTCACCAGTACCTCACACGTCGCGATATCGCGGAAGTCCTTCAGGTAGTCCAGCTCCTGCGCTGTCGAGACGTGCAGGATATGCGCCGGGCGGGCGGTCTTGCGGGCCAGCGCCATCAGGCGGCGGGTGCCTAGGAAGGCGCATTCCTCATCGCGCCAGACCATATGGTTGGAATATGGGTCGCCCGATTTGAACATCGGCTTGCGCGCCTGCAGCCGGTATTCGTCCTCACTGTGATAGGCGATGCGTCGGCGGCCGGACCGCATGACCATTTCCAGATGCTCGTCATCCTCGACCATCAGGTCGCCGGTGGAACTGCCGGCGAAGATCTTGATGCCGCACACGCCACGGCCGAGTTCAAGGCCGGACAGCTCCGGGATGTTGGTCTTGGTGCCGCCAACGTACAGACCCATGTCGCACCACGCTGTCTCCTCGACGTAGTCCTGCTTCCACGCCAGTTTCTCGGCGTTGGTGATCGACGGACTGGTATTCGGCATATCGAACACTGCGGTCAGGCCGCCCAGTACGGCGGCCCTGGTGCCTGTGGGGATTGTTTCGACCGCTTTGTCCCCGGGATCCCGCAAATGGACGTGCGGGTCGATGAGACCCGGCAACACATGCAGGCCGGCGGCGTCCAGAACCTTATCGGCCGTTGCACCTGCGTCGACGCCAAGTGCCGCAATCCGGCCGTTGCGCACCCCCACCGTCACGTCCTCGGGCCCCCAGGGGAGCACGCAGGTGCCGTTGCGTATCAGAAGGTCAAAGTGCTCCGCCATGGCTTATCCTTTCGCGTTGGGCGGGATGATACACCAGGCGCACCCTGGGGAAACGGGTAGTACCAGACGCGTGCGGCAATGCGGGTGGGGACCCATTGGGCAGTCAGCGCGTGCCGCCCGTGTGCTGGAACCGGACCCGCCGGCCGCGCAAACTCGACCTCCCCATGCCCGGCTGCTAGGCTTCAGCCTGCGGAGGAAGTCATGCTCTCACAAGCTCAGATAGACGAGTACAACGAAATTGGTGCGATCGTTGTACCGGACGTCCTGACCCCGGAGGAGGTTCGCGCCCTCAGCGATGTAACAGACGGCTTTGTTCGCCGCGCGCGCGGGCTGACCGGGCATACGGACATTTTCGATCTGGAGGACAGCCATACGCCGGACAATCCGCGTGTGCGCCGTATCAAGGCCGCCCATCTGCATGATCCGGCCTATGCCGCGCTCGTCAGGCATCCGAATATTGTTGCAGCCCTGCAGTCCCTATGGGGGCCGGATATTCGCTTCGATACCGCCAAGCTGAACCTGAAGTGTGCCGGCTTCGGCGCGCCGGTGGAATGGCACCAGGATTGGGCATTTTACCCGCACACTAACGATAACCTCGCAGCGGTCGGCGTGATGTTTGATGACATGGCGATGGAAAACGGTCCGCTGATGATCGTTCCGGGCAGCCACAAGGGCCCGACGTACGACCATCACGCTGACGGCGTGTTCTGTGGCGCCATGGACCCGACCAATCATGATGTCGATTACAGCAAGGCCATCCCGCTCCTCGGCAAGGCAGGCTCGATCACCGTGCATCATGTCCGGGCCGTGCATGGTTCTGCGCCCAACGTGTCGGACCGCGACCGCCGCCTGCTTCTGTTTCAATTCCGGGCTGCGGACGCGTGGCCCTTGCTGGGCTTTCCGGGCGGTATCGAAAAATACAATGAGCTGATGGTGGCCGGCCAGCCGCGGGAGCCCAGGATGTCGCCTGCGCCGGTTCGGCTGCCGCTGCCGCCGGCAATGCGGCAAGGTTCGTTGTACGAGAATCAGAAAGGCATGAAGGCCCGCTTTTTCAGCACTACGGCAGAGCCGGCGGTGGCGAAATGACCCGGATTCCTGAACCCTACTTCGACCAGACGCCGCATCCATTCGGGGGCGGTCCTGTCGATCCAATTGTGTATGATGCCGGCGCCGCGGCACTGCGGCAGCGCACGGTGAACTTCGCGGCAAAGCGCTACGCCGATATGATGTTCGTCAGCGGCTTGGATCGGGCAACGGCGGACCGTCACTTCCGCCTGCGGGCCGCCCCGCCTCCGGCCGGGCTCGATCCCGGGCCGGCAAGCGCGGACATCCAGGCCGAAGCGCAGGCCGCTTTCGCCGATGGCCGCATCAGCATCGAAACCGACGCAAACGACCGGCGCACCACGGTGCGCTGGGTCGGTGATGGTTTCGTGCTGACCGGGCACGCCCTGGCCCGACCCGGCTACGGCGGTATTCTGCGCGGCCCGCATCCACGGCTCGGCTTCGATCCCCGGCCGGTCCCGCGATCGTCCCCGGATGCAGGGCGCGCATGGCCAATCGGCGATGCGGTGGAGGCGGGACACCCGCCGCCGGCGTTGGCCGGCGCCTTGGATGCGTTCTTCGCCACGTCCGACGGCGCGTACGGTGTGTTGATCGCCTCGCCCGATCGCGTACTGGCGGAAGGATACAGCCGGTTTGGCGATCCCGAGCGGGCGACGCCAAGCTGGTCAATGACCAAGGCAATCACATGCACGCTGATCGGCCGCTTAATTCACGAAGGCTGGCTGGCGTCAGTGCACGATCCCGCCCCGGCGCCATTGTGGCGCGATCCGCGGTCGATCCACCGGCTGATCACGCTGGACCATCTTTTGCGGATGCGGTCCGGCCTTGGGTTTCCGGTGCGGCATGATGACGGCAGAACGACGATTGGCTTCGAGAACAGCGCGGTCTATCAGGATGCCGGCGACGCCTTTGCCGCCGCCCAGCGCTCCATTATCGCCACGATTCCGGGTTCGGTGTACCGCTACGTCAACAGCGGCATCAATGTGCTGGGCGCCATTATCCGCGATCAGATCGAACGCAGAGCACTGCCGTACCATCAGACGGTCTACGGCATGCTGGCAGACCGGCTGGGAATGAGCAGCTATCAGCACTCCGCTGACATGACCGGCAACCTGATCGCCTCCGGCTCCGGCTTCGCCACGCTGCGCGACTACGCTCGGCTTGGCGTGCTGTACTTGAACGACGGTGTATGGAATGGCGAGCGGCTGCTGCCGGAAGGCTGGGCGGATTATGCGCTGACGGCGACGCATGCCGGTACCAGCTATGCCGCCTGCTTCCGCACCAACACCGATCGGCTGTTTCCCGACCTGCCGCCGGATACAGCGTGGGCGTCTGGCGCGTCGGACCAGCGCATCTTCATCCTGCGCCGCCATCGCCTGACTGTCGCGGTCGCGAACGAGATGGACCATCCGATGGATCTGGCTGCATTGAACCGATTGGTTGCGGCCGCAATCGACTGCTACGCCTGATAACCCCGGGGGAAATGCCATAATGACCGTACGCAACGTCGCCCGTGAAAAGCTCGAACAAGGGCAACTGTCCCTGGGCGTTGGCATCCGCATGACCCGCAGCGTGGAGATTGCTGTTGCGATGGCCACGGCGGGCTTCGACTGGCTGTTCCTGGACATGGAACATGGCGTCATGTCGCTTGAGGCCTGCGCGCAGATC
>DAICYU010000414.1 GCA_027311485.1 Acetobacteraceae bacterium | reverse complement strand
CACCGCTGAAAATCGCACACCGGGTCGCCGCCGCGCGGCCCGGTGGACGGCCCAAGCAACAAATCTCTGCTCCGGCCGCCGTTCGGCAGGCGCGCCGGGCTGGTGGACCGTGTCGCGCGAAACAAAGCCTTACGTTCCGATATCGAAAATACAGAAAAGCGACAACGGTGTTCACGCGACTGATGGCCGGCATCGGTTGTCGGCGTGGTTGAAGCGCCGTGGGACGATTTCACCGTTCCGGGGTCGTAGGATCAGGCAGCCTGATGATGACCGGGTCGTATCCAAGCGCGCGAACGAACCGCAGCAGATCGGCGGACCGCAGCGTGGTGGATGCGGCGTTGTGCAGCGGGTGAACATTCACCCACGTCGCGTCCAGAATGTCCTGGTCCAGGATCACCGTAACGCGCCGCTGTTGGTCATTGATCAGGCCGAAGGGAGTCACGGAACCGGGCGCTAATCCCAGAACCTCCTTCAGCAACTCCGGCCGCGCAAAGGAAAAGCGTGGTGCGGCCAGAAGCTTTTCCAGCCGAGACAGATCGGCGCGCTTGTTTGCGGGCATCACGATCAGCCAGATGCTGTCTTTACGGTCCTTGATGAGCAGGTTTTTGCAATGCAAGCCCGGGATCTTGTCGTGCCAGGCGCGGCCTTCCTCGACGGTGAAGATAGGCGGGTGCTCGACAGTGCTATGCTCGATGCCGAGTTGGTCTAGCATAGCGAAGAGTTCGTCAGGGATGACAGCCACTTTGATCGATCTGGTTTGCGATTCGGTTCCACAAGTGTGCGCGAATGCTTGGGTAGAAGCAAGCCACTGGCGCCCTCGTCAGACCAGCACGGCGTAGGCCGGTCCTGATTTAAAGTCCTGTCCGTTCCTGATTTCTCAGCCGGGTTGCGACCAGGGCCGTAAAGGGGCGTGCAAGGGCTCGGCAGTGGGTCGGCATTGACGTGACCTGCCTTCGTGCCGACTATAGAGGTCGGAGCACAACGGAGGAGCGTCCAATGCCCGTCAGAGTCGTCGGCATGATCGGCGTTGCGCCCCCAGCCGGGACCGCGCTGCATGTCATTGGCGGCGGCGTGTCGCCGAGCTTCCTGGGCGAGTTCGCGCAGGCGCACGAGATGGCGGGCTTCGACCTCGTGCTGGTCGGCTACTACTCCTCCTCCGCCGAGGGTTTTGCCGTTGCGTCCTATGCCGCCTCACGGACCACCCGCTTAGGCTATCTGATCGCCCATCGGCCAGGCCTTGTGGCCCCGACGCTTGCGGCGCGGACCATCGCCACTTTCGATGCGCTGTGGGGTGGGCGCTTGGCTGTGCACATCATCGCTGGCAACAGCGACGAGGACATGCAGCGCGACGGCGACTTCACCCCAAAGGACGAACGCTACGAGAGGGCGGCCGAATACCTCGATGTCGTTCGCCGCGTCTGGACCTGCACGGAACCGTTTGACTACGATGGTCGGTTTTATCACTTCCGTAATGTCTTTCCGGATGTGCGCCCGTTGCAACGTCCGTATCCGGAGCTGCTGTTCGGTGGCTCATCGGTCGGCGCGCTGACCATGGGGGCGCAGCACTGCGACACCTTCGCGATGTTCGGTGAGCCGCTGGCCGAGACGGCCGAGCGCATGGCGGCGTTCCGCCGGCTGGCCGAGGGCTTGGGCCGTCCGGCGCCGAAGTTCAACATATCGTTCCGTCCGATCATCGCCCATACCGAGGGCGAGGCATGGGACAAGGCACACAGCATCCTCACCAACCTGAAGGCGGCGCCCCCGCACCCGCGAGGCCAGGACCAGTCGGGCAAGCGATTGGTGGACCTGGCCGCCAAGGGCGACGTCCACGATGAGCGCCTGTGGATGCCGGTCGCCGCTCTGTCGGGCGGCAAGGGTAACACTTCGTGCCTGGTTGGCACACCGGAGCAGGTGGCTGAGGCGCTACTGAAATATTACCGTATGGGCGTCGGCTCCTTCCTGATGCGCGGCTTTGATCCGCTGAACGATGCAAAGGAATACGGGCAGGAACTGATCCCACGGTTGAAGGCCGGTGCGCTGGCGATCGACCGGGAGACGGCATTGGCAGCCTGAACGGCTCGGCACAACGCTGATCACAGCGCTGCAATGCCTGGAGAATCCACACGCTTTCGAGACCCGGATGGAACTTCGGCAGCAAGGGCTCGCGATCCAGCCCCTGTGTCATGTCGTCGGGCGCTGATGCTGACAGTTGCGACTGGCCTACTTCCGAAGCGCGTTGCCCTGAGCGACGCGAGTAGGCGCCTGGAAGCCCACTAAAAACCGAGGGTGGGCGTCGCCAACCAGGACCGGATTCATTCCAACAGAATTCTGGTTCGCGACCTCAGATCATGATCGGATCGGGTTGATCCGATCATGATCCGGAAATTACTAGTTAATCGCGTGATTTGTGCCTTCCGGCTTTCAGCCTCAGGCGATCATACTTTAGTTGCCTTCAGTCACATTATGGGCCTGCTGCGTTTGCGGTGCAGCATGGCTCAGGGTTTGAGCGTTGGCTGCGCCGACACCAAAGCTGATAGCTGCCAAGGTAGCCAGGATCACGTGTTTCATTGGTCTTCTCCATCTCCACTCGGGCGAGATGTCCGGCTTCGACCACCTATATCGATCTATTTGTTAAACGGGATAATCCTGGTTTTATGGCCTATATCTATGCAAATATCGGCGAGACTTAGGTTGATCTAGCGCCAGAGGGGCCGTCCGAGATTGACATCCCGGCCGCTTGTCAACGCACCGCCAAGGGCACCGACAGCGCCCCCGACGGCAGCGCCGACCAGCGGCGCGCCGCCCGTCAGGGCGGTGATCGCCGCACCGCTGCCCGCGCCAATAAGAGCGCCGGAGGCTGCCCGGTCGCCGCGGTCGTAGCCGCAACCCGCAAGGCTAAGCAATGTTCCGGCCAACGCCACAACGCGGAAACAATGTGATCTCCTCATATCCACCTCCTCAGGGGCCATCAGCCTAGACGGTTATGGTATCCGGATAGTTACGATAATCACGATCGTGGCTTTATCGAGCCAAAATTGCGTGCGATTCGCGGACGCGGATGAGATCGCGAACGAAGCGGTGGAAATGACCGCGTTTGAAGATTTTGTCATTGAACGTATCCGGGCGGGCCAACAGACGTTCGGACTCTACCCGCCAACTGATGACGCGAATCTCAGAGTGTTCGATGCCTGGCGCGCGAAGAATGGGCGGTGAGAGCGCCGTCTACCGCTTTGCCCTGGCGGACACATACGCATCCAGCGCCTGGCGTACTTCCGCAGGCGATAGATCAGCACTGAGGATCTGGGCGGCCTCCTGACGACGGCCGGCCATGGTCAGCGCCGCCGCCAGATCGTGCCGCAACTTGGGGGTAGCGCCGGGATTGCTGGCCAAAGGCCGCAGCATCCGAACCGCGGCGTCCGCCTGGCCTGTCATTGCCATCGACAGCGCCAGGTTCACCATTGCAGCGCTCGATTGGGGATCAAGCCCCAGGGCCTTCCGGTAGGCTGCCTGCGCATCGGCATGGTGGTTTTGCAGGTCGCGGGCCACGCCAAGGTCGTTCAGGGCGCTGGTGTTGCGCGGATCATTCCGCAACGCCGCCAGCAGCAGTGATTCGGCTGACGCGGGATTGGAGGTCAATTCGATCCGGCCGAGACCAAGTAGCGCGCCCGGGGACGCGGGATTTCGCTGGAGGACGTTATTGTACGACAACTGCGCTGCATCGTAGCGCCCCAATGCGGTCAGGGCATCCCCCTGAACGATCAAAGCAGCCTCATCCTGCGGCCGTCGTTGAAGGCTGCCAGCAACGACTTGCAGGGCGATTTGCGGGGCTCCTCCCCGCAGCGCGGCCCGTGCCGTATCGATGTTCGCCTGCTCGGGCGAAAAATTTGCTGCGGTCGAGCCGCAAGCCGCCAGCACAAGCAGCGGTATCAAAGGGGCGGCGCGCATATAATGGGTCGAACTCAATGGCTGAAGGCATGCATTAACTGGATAATGGCAGGACCGCCCGCGACAAGGAAGACGCATGGCAAAATGAATGCGATGGTTGGCAGCGTCATCATCACCGGCAGGCGGGCGGCGCGGGCCTCAAAGCGGTTCAGTGCCTGCTGGCGAAGTTCCGTGGAAAGGACGCGCAGCGCATCCGACATGGGCGTTCCATACTGCATGGATTGGATCAGCGTCGCCGACAGGCGTTTCAGTGCTTCCAGCCCGGTGCGTGTACCAAGTTGCGCAATTGCCAGTCGGGTATCCGACAACACCTGCATCTCGGTCGCGGTCTGCTCCAGTTCCGACGACGCCTCCGGGTAGGCCATGCGCATCTCGACCGCGACCCGTACAATGGCTGGTCCAAG
>DAICYU010000413.1 GCA_027311485.1 Acetobacteraceae bacterium | reverse complement strand
GCCGGCATGGGCTGGTCTGGCTACTCGCCATCGTCGTACTCCTGCTCGCGAGCGTGGCGCTAATAAAATATCTGAGGGAAAGATAACCATGTCACTTGCCATAAGCCGCCGCAGCCTGCTGCTGACCACAGCCGGCAGCACGCTCGCCGGATTTGCGGCGCCGATGCCATCATGGGCCGCCGGCGCGAGCGCCAGCCCCACCATTCTGACCGCCGGCCGTCGCACGCTCGAGGTAAACGGCCGGGCGGCAACGGTGTTCGGCATCATCCAGCCTGACGGCACGCCCGGCCTTTATACGGAGGTTGGCACGCCGTTCCGTGTGACACTGCGGAACGACATCGGCAAGGATACCTTGGTCCACTGGCATGGTCTGACCCCGCCCTACCAGCAGGATGGCGTACCCGGCATCTCCGGGCCGCCGGTGGCCGCGGGCGGCACCGCGGATTACGACTTCCCCCTGAACTTCGGCGGCACATTCTGGATGCATTCGCACCAGGGCTTGCAGGAGCAAGCGCTCATGAGCGCGCCGCTCATCATCCGCGAGCGCAAAGCCGTGGATCGGCAGGAGGTTGTGCTTCTGCTGCATGACTTCTCGTTCAAGTCGCCTGCGGAAATCTTTGCCAGTCTGCGCCATGCCACCGCCTCGATGAGTGGGACGAGCATGGACCAGACGATGGGGATGGCAGCCAACAAGACTATGGCGATGGGCGGCCAGGGGGGCGGCATGCCGGGAATGTCCGGCATGTCGATGGGTCAGACGAGCGGGCATGCCCCCGACGCCGGGGCCGCCGGCATGGCGCTGGATTTGAACGACGTGGTCTATGATGCCTTCCTCGCCAACGACCGCACCCTCGCCGATCCGGAGGTGGTCCGGGTCGAACCGCGCGGCCGCGTGTTGCTGCGCATCATCAACGCATCGGCCGCCAGCAATTTCCAGATCGATCTCGGCCAGGTCCAAGCGAAGCTCGTCGCCGTCGACGGCCGCCCGGTGCAGCCGCTGACCGGGTCGGTGTTCCCGGTCGCGATCGCCCAACGCCTTGATCTGGAGTTTCAACTCACCAGCGATCAGACAATCGTGCCGGTACTGGCGGGGCTGGAGGGTGAGCGAAAGCGGACGGGGATCATGCTCGCGACGGCGACCGGGCAGGTGCCGAAACTCTCGGAGCTGGCGTCCAACCCCGTACCGCCGCTAAATTTCATTGCGGAACAAACCTTGCGCGCGGCGAAGCCGCTGACCCCGAAACCGGCAGACCGCGTGCATCGAGTGGACCTCACCGGTTCGATGGCGGGCTATGTCTGGGCTCTCAACGGGCTCACCTACGGTCACGACAAGCCGCTGATGGTGGCGAAGGGGCAGCGTGTAGAGCTACTGATGACCAACCGCACCATGATGTCGCACCCGATGCACCTGCACGGCCATGCATTCCAGGTCGTGGCCTTCAACGGACGGCGGTTTGCGGGCGCGGTGCGTGACACCGTGCTGGTGCCGCCGATGCAGTCCGTGACGATCGCCTTCGACGCAGACAATCCGGGCCGCTGGGCCTTCCACTGCCATAACCTGTACCACATGGCGGCCGGCATGATGACGACGGTGCAATACGAGAGCTTGTAGATCTTGTCTGCAATCTCCTTAGTCTCATGGCGTTCCGGCTTCAGCAAAAAAATGGGTGCGAACCTATCGTTGCAGCGTGTGTCCGGGAAGCAACGGTGTCGGCTGAAGAGACCTGCGCCGATTTGCCCTCCTGTCAGCAGATCCAGCACCTTCTCTTCGTCGATAGCTCCGCTAGATCGCTGCGCTGGAACTGTCTTTCGCGCCACGTCAGCGTTCTGTTCCTGCTATCGGACTGGACATCCTAATCCGAAAATTTCACCCAGGCTTGTCCCATGAATCAACCGCTTGTTTTCCCTGATTTCAACCCGATCCTTATGAAGATCGGACCCTTCGCGATCCATTGGTATGCGCTTGCCTATATCGCGGGTTTGGTACTCGGCTGGCGCCTGGTACGCCGCCTGTCCGGCTGGGAGCCGGCTGTCGCGACGCCGGCTCTGGTCGACGACTTCCTTTCCTGGGCAACGCTCGGCGTCGTGCTCGGTGGTCGCATCGGCTACGTGCTGTTTTATCAGCCAGGCAACTTCTTCCGCCATCCCCTCAGCATCGTCGCAGTCTGGGACGGCGGCATGAGTTTCCATGGCGGGATGCTCGGCGTGGCCATTGCGATCATCTTGTTCTGCCGCCGCAACAGGATCAGTATCCTTGGCTTCGCGGACCGCATCGCGATCGTGGCACCAATCGGTTTGGGTTTCGGGCGCATCGCCAACTTCATCAATGGCGAGCTTTGGGGGCGCCCAGCACCTCCCTGGTGGCCTTTTCCGATGATCTATCCGCGGGTAGACATGCAGCCGCGGTTCCCAAGCGAACTCTATCAGGCGTTTCTTGAGGGGGTAATGCTGCTCGCGATTATGCTTTCACTGGCACGCCAGCCGAAGTTGCGATCACGCGCGGGGATGTTGACGGGCATTTTTCTGATCGGTTATGGCATCGCGCGTATCATCGGGGAATTCTTCCGTGAGCCGGACGCCTTCCTTGGCTTCCTATGGTTCGGCCTCACGATGGGTCAGATCTTGTCGGTCCCAATGATCGTCGCCGGCATTGGCTTCGTCATCTATGCTCGTGCCAAGCATCCGACACGCGTGATCACCGCATGAAGACACCCACTATCGGCGGCAACCGCCATGTGATCGGCGGCGGCGGTGTACTCATGGTGATTGCCACTGGCGCGGAATAGCAATGGAGCTGGCTGTTGGCTACCGGCATCGGGCCGTTGCTTGCTGAGTGTCGCTCCGTACGCCGCCATGTGCGGGCTCTGCCTGCATGCACTGGCCGGGCGGTCGAGCGTGCGGTTCGTCGTCACGAGGTGGCCAGCTCGATCAATCCGTCCTGGAGCCCCTCTGCAACGAAGGAAACATGACATGCGCATCCGACACGTCCTAGCCGTAGCAGGATTCGCTGTCCGCATCGGCGGGCTGGTCCTGCCCGCGCTCGCACAGACGCTGGACGACGCCAGAACCGTCCGGGACCAAAGCATGGCCGGTGGCGACCAGAAGAGCCGCGGCATGAGGGGCGGTAGCGGTGCCGGGTTGATCGCCGGGCCGGGGTTGCGCGCCGCCGTCTCCGGACTGCTGTCTTTGCTCGGGCTGGCCGTGTTGGCGGGTTCAGCACACGCCGCCGCGAGCGACTGGGCAAACAACGCGCACGGTTCAGCAAGGCTGATCTCTGCGGTCGAGGCAACCGGCTCCGGTACGCGGCTCGATGTCGGATTGCAGCTCCGCCTGACTCCGGGCTGGCATACCTATTGGCGGACGCCCGGTGACGCGGGTGTCGCACCAACGATCGATTGGCAAGGCTCGGAAAACCTAGCGGGCGCCACGATCACCTGGCCGGCGCCGCATCGCCTGCCGCCGTTGGGGGGACTGGAGACCATCGGCTACGAGGACGGGGTCGTGCTGCCGATCTCGGTCACGCTGCAACATCCGGGTGCGCCGCTGCGGCTGCACGCCGAGGTAGACTATGCATCCTGCAAGGAGGTCTGCATCCCCTACCACGCCAGCCTGAACCTGGCGCTGCCGGCCGGACTGGCGGTTCCGGGGCCTGAAGCCGCGCTGATCGCAGCAGCGCGCGCCCGCGTGCCCGGTGATCTCACTGCCGCGAGGCTCAGCTTGCGCGGCGCTGTCATCGAGCCAGGGAAAGACAGTGCGGTTCTCGCTCTCCGGCTGGCCAGTTCAGGAGCGCCGCTGCGCAATCCGGACGTGTTTGTCGAGGGTACTGCCAACGGCTCGCCCGCGCGCCCTGATGTCGCCCTGACCAATGCCGGCAATCAAGCGACCCTGCGGGTGCTGATCCGAAACCTATCTCCGACGGCCCTGGTGGGGACGACGCTGCATCTCACCGTGGTTGACGGCGCCCGATCGGCCGAGATCAAAGCAACCCCGCAAATCGGCTATCTACCGTCGCTACCGGTGCAGACACTGCGCGTCGTTATCATTGGCCTCGCCCTGCTTGGCGGCCTGGTGCTGAACCTGATGCCCTGCGTTCTGCCGGTGCTGTCGCTCAAGCTGCTGGCACTAGCGGGTTATGGCGGGGCTGAGCGACGGACCGCCCGGCTTGGATTGTTGGCCACGGCCGCAGGCATCATCGCCTCCTTTGGTGTGCTGGCCGGGGCGCTGATCGCACTCAAGGCGGCGGGCGCCGCGATTGGCTGGGGCATTCAGTTCCAGCAACCCTGGTTCCTGGCTGGTATGGCGCTCGCGACGACCCTCTTCGCGGCGAGCCTGTGGGACTGGCTGACAATCACAC
>DAICYU010000412.1 GCA_027311485.1 Acetobacteraceae bacterium | reverse complement strand
CAGCAGCGACAATTGCGAGGGGTCGTCGAGCACGGCTTCGCCGCAGGTCTCGCGCAACAGATCCGTCAGCTTCGGATTGGCCAGCATCAGCCAGCGCCGGAAGGTGATGCCGTTCGTCTTGTTGACGATCTTGTCGCTGTCCAGGGCGTGGAGGTCCGAGAAGACCGTCGTGCGCATCAGGTCGGTGTGCAGCGCCGAGACGCCATTCACCCGGTGGGAGCCGAGAAAGGCCAGATGGCTCATGCGCACGCGCCGACCCTGATGCTCATCGATCATCGACACGCTGGACAGCAGCCCGTTGTCGTCGGGATGGGTCTGGCGCACGTAGCCCAGATGCAGCGCGTTCAGCAGATAGATGATCTGCATGTGGCGCGGCAGCAGCCGTTCCATCAACGGCACCGGCCAGCTTTCCAGCGCCTCCGGTAGCAGCGTGTGGTTGGTGTAGCTGAACGTGCCCTGGGTCATGCGCCAGGCATCTTCCCAGGGGACCTGATGCACATCCATCAGGATCCGCATCAGTTCTGCGACGGCGATGGCCGGATGCGTGTCGTTCAGCTGGATGGAGGTCTTGTCGGCCAAGTTATTGATATGGCCGAACGCCTTGATATGCCGCCGCACCAGGTCCTGCAGCGAGGCGGAGACGAAGAAGTACTCCTGACGGAGCCGCAGTTCCTGACCAGCCGGAGTCGCGTCCGACGGATACAGGACCTTCGAGATCGATTCCGCCTTCACCTGATCGGCGAGCGCGCCGACATGGTCGCCGTGGTTGAAGGCGTCCAGCCGCAGCGGGTCGGCGGGCCGGGCAGACCACAGCCGCAGGGTGTTCACCCGCCGTCCGCGCCACCCCACGGATGGGGTATCATAGGCAACGGCCTCGATAGTTTCGGCGGGGTGCCAGACATGACGCACAGCGGCCTCGGAGATCGGCACCGCCTCAATCGAGCCGCCGAACCCGACTTCATAGCTGACTTCCGGCCGGTGAAACTCCCACGGATTGCCCAGCGCCAGCCAGTCCTCCGGATATTCCTGCTGCCAGCCGTTCTTCATCACCTGCCGGAACAGGCCGTGGTCGTAGCGGATTCCGTAGCCATGCGCCGGGATATCCAGCGTGGACATGCTTTCCATGAAGCAGGCAGCCAGACGCCCAAGGCCGCCGTTGCCCAGCGCGGCATCGGGTTCCAGCACCCGCAGCTTGTCGAGATCGACATTCAGCCCGGCCAGCGCCGTGCGGGCGGTTTCCAGCAGGCCCAGGTTGTTCAGGTTGTCGGTCAGCAATCGCCCGATCAGGAACTCAAGCGACAGATAATAGACCCGCTTCGAACCATGCTGATACGCGGACTCGATACCCGCCAGCCAGTGATCAACGATGTGGTCGCGCAATGCGACCGCGGTGGCAATCAGCCAGTCGCGTTCCGTTGCGACGGCGCGACGTTTGCCAACGTGGTATTGCAGCTTCTGGAGGATCAAGGCCCGAAGCGTCTTAACGCCCTGGTCCAGGTCCATGACTTCCGGGCTGTCCACGTCATTTGACAGCCTGGCAACAGAGTCCATCTCAAGCTCCACGCCGTCTCACCTTTTTGTGATCAGTGTCCCAGCAGCAAAGCATGTTTGCTCTGCCTGCTTCAACCGTTTGTGCCTGGCGCCCGAATCTCGGCGGTTCGGCCATGGTCGCTGCATGTGTCAACTGCTGCATACGTCCGCGACATAACACCTGTGGAAACGAGGGGTTCAACGCAAAGTTTGCTACTGTCTATTTCGCTGCCTCGCGTCCCGGAGCGTCGGTTTCGGCCGGAGGCGCATCGAGCAGGGCCAGAATTCGCGCACTGGGCGGCCATATGTGGATTATATCGGAACGCCAATGAACGATCGCCGTGGCCGAGGTGACCAGGATAACGACCGACAGCACCCATGCAGCGCGCAACAATGTGTGGGTGTGGCCCGGATGCATCGAAGCAGGCGGCCGGTCGGGCACCATGGGCGGGGATGGAACGGCTGCGTGAACCGGTGGCGGGTCCGCGGACAGGCCGGACGCGACCTCTCCGGCTTCTTCTGGGGGAAGCCGCCACTCCGTGCGGCATCGCGCACAGCGGACCCGTTTGTCCGATGACAGACGAGGCGCAGGAACCTCATACTCGGCGGCGCAGCTTGGGCAGGTGATGCGCATTGAGATCCAGTTCGTGAAAACCGGTGGTATATTGGTTTCGCCGTCGCTCTGCGCAAATGCGTTTTGGCCGCTGGGCTGAAATGGCACGATCTGACCGAAACGCGTAGACAACCAAAATGCTCGGAATCGAGGCAGCGATCTTGCTTTATCAACCGCGCGGCCCGCGGCCTGGTGCGGCGGCGGGCGGTGTGACGCGCTGGCGGCATTGTCGGTGCCGTGTCATCGCCATGCGGCTCCCCCTGCCTCGGCACGTCTGCAATGCGGGAGGTGCGTCCTTCCGCAACGGCGGCCGCGCTACCCGGAACAGCGCATGCATGCGTGCACCCCGCCCCGCCGGCGGCTTGTGTTACGAAATCACAACAGAACCAACCCTGGCCATGGTGCGGTATCGGGCCTGCCTTCCGTGCCTCCGGCCGGCGGGAACCCGGACCGGGCGCCGGTCATGAGGCGCTGGTACGCGATGCTGCGCGTATCCGCCGCCGCCGCGTTCGTGGCGTTGGCCTGCTGGCTGGCCGGCTTCGTCTGGTTCGTCCATCTCGTCCAGTCGCCGACGCAACCGCCGCCCGCGCATGTGGATGGTGTCGTTGCACTGACCGGTGGGGCGGGACGGGTTGAGCTTGCCCTGCATCTGCTGGCGACCGGCCAGGCGGATCAGTTGCTGATCACCGGAATCGGTGGCGGCACGGAACTGCGGACACTCGGCCGTCTGGCGGGCGTGGATACCGCGCCGCTGGCGTCACGCATTACTCTGGGACGCTATGCGGCATCGACCCGCGGCAACGGCGTGGAAACCGCGTCCTGGGCCGAGCAGAACCGGATCAAGACCTTGATTGTCGTCACGGCGGCGTATCACATGCCGCGCGCACTGGCGGAGTTGCATCAGGCCCTGCCAAACGTGCATCTGCTGCCGCTGCCGGTCCGGCCCCACGGCACAGACGAGATCATGGGGCTGCGCCTGGAGGCATCGGAATACGTGAAGTACCTGCTGACGATATCGGGGGTTTCGAACTGGCTGCCACCGCGGGAGGCAAGCGGTGTGACGCGCCGGGTCAGGAATGCACGGGCATGATCCTGCTGCGTTCGGCGTTGTTCAACGTGTTTTTCTTCGCACTGACCTTCGTGGTGACGCTGATGGCCAGCATTGTCCGGCTGGTCAGCCCGCGTCATGTCCTCGGCTTTGGTCACCTCTGGGCGCGCTGCCTGGTCGCCGGGGCGCGGATTATTTGTGGCATCAAACTGAGGGTCGAGGGGTTGGAGCACATCCCCGAAGGCGGCGTGCTGATCGCCTCCCGTCACCAGTCGGCGTTCGACACCTTCGTCTGGCTGATGCTGTTGCCGCGTTGCTGCTATGTGCTGAAGCACGAATTGCTGCGTATCCCGCTGTTCGGGGGGTTGCTCACAGCCTCCGGCATGATCCCGATCGATCGCGCGGCTGGCGGCACTGCTGTTCGCGCGCTGATGCGAGCGGGCGAGATTGCCGCACGGAATCAGCGCCAGATCGTCATCTTCCCCGAAGGAACGCGGAGCGATCATGGCCGGCCGCGGCCGCTGCAGCCAGGCATCGCCGCGCTTGCGAGCAGGACGGGCCTGCCGGTTGTCCCTGTTGCAACGGACTCGGGCCTGTGTTGGGGACGGCGCGCATTCCGTAAGCGGCCTGGCACGATTCGCATCGTCGTCGGGACACCGGTGCCTGCGGAGACCGAGCGAGGCGCGCTGATGCGGCTGCTGGAGACGGGGATGGGGGTGTTGGATGAGCAACGGATCCCGCCGAGCCGCTCGATGGCCTAAGCTGTGGAAAACTCTGTGCGTATAGCCCGGGCAGGGCTGTCGAATGTTCGTAACATCACTCTATAAGGCGCTGATAGAGAACAGATTTTCCCCTGTGCATATTAGTGCTGGACACCCTGTCCATGCCTGGGGACGGAATTGGGTGGTGCAGCTATGGATTGTGGCGGTCTTTCGCGTCGGTATCTAAATGTTGCCTGTTGAGTGCAGGCTTTATACGTGCCGAATAGCATGTCGACGCGCGCCGGTGGACCGGTGATGCGTCCGCGCTATTGGCTAATCGCCTTGGGCTTCGCCGGCCTGCTGCTCGCGGCTGACGTCGTGTTGATCCCCGTGCAACCCAGCCCCTACGACGTGTGGGCCAGCGCCGAGATGGTGTCATTGATACGCGAAGCGCAGGTGTTCCGGCCTTCGCTG
>DAICYU010000411.1 GCA_027311485.1 Acetobacteraceae bacterium | reverse complement strand
CAACGCATGGGGCAGTCGTTTAGGTGTCCGGCTATCGGGAGTCGGCCAGGAAGCTCGCCAGGGCAAACAACGTCAGCCTGTTGAGCTATCAAGACCTGTTCGACTTCACCCCTCCAGTTCATCCAACTTCTCGTTGATCCCCTCGTCACCGAACGCCCCAGCGATTGCCAGCGTCACCGCCCGCGCCTGGTCCGCAATATTCCGACGACGACGCTTGTTGGCCGCCTCGAAGTACATCCTGATCTGCGCTAGGGTGTATCGATCGATGTCGGCTCGTCGATGCCCGGCTGAGACAAGTTCTCCGATGATGTCGCCCCAGTCTGCGGACTTTCCGCCGGCGCCTGGGCGAGCAGCGGCAGCACGCGGCGGTTGAAAAAATCCACATTTTCCTCATAGACCGCCTGGAGGATAGCGAGGCCATCGTCCATTCCCAGTGTGTCGAACCATTCCCGAGGCTTGCCGATGGTCCATGCCAGGAATAACAGCAGATCCTCGCCGCCGGCCGCCAGCAGATCGACCCAACTGGAGGCCATGTCCATGATTGACTGGTCTGGCTTGCCGAGCGAGGACGAGACCGCCTTGATTACCGGCGCCAGCATCTTGCTCGCCTGCGTGATCTGGCCGAACTTGAGCGGCGCAATCGTGAGCGTTTCGCCGCCGGCGGTGACCTGTCGGCCGGGAAATAGCGTTTCCATGTCGCTCATGGTCATACCTTGATGATGTTCATGAAGGGAGACAGTCCGGCCCCGGTAACGGTAGGATCAATGAGGATTTTCCCTTCCAGATCAAGCGATGAATCCTTCCTGCCGATAAGATCGAGCATTGCTGGAAGAGCAAACTGGACGCGGTAAATCTGGAACCGTATAGCAGCGAATGCTGAATTACTAGCATCCACGAAAGGATTGGCGACGTTCTTGGATTCCACGGTCACGGCATATTCCGTAGGGCCGCCAGCAAGAACCTGTATGTTGCCGTTATTGGGGGCGAAGGTGTAAGCGGCCGCCAGGGCAACGCCCGGGCCGGAAGGAACGAGGGTTGAGCCGGGGAGGATGGTATAGCTGCCGTAGCTGCCATCCACCGTGTAGTCCGTACCCTCAACCAGGACCGTCGAGGGCAATTTCGTCAGTACCAGCGACGTGATATTGACGTTGGCAAGGTAGGTCTTGCCGCCGTTGTGGCCTGTCGTGGTCTCGGCAGTTACCGTTCCGCCGGCAGCGCCAGTCGGAGCAGTTCCCCATAATGCTTTTGTGAGATTCACTGAACTCCATTGCTGCATCGTCATTTTCAGAGAGCCATCAACAGATACCGGCGCGTGCAGGGCGTCGTACCCCTTGCCACTTTGATTCTCTTGGAGGTCAACGAATCCTTGTTTGAAGCTCACCTGTAGCTGGGAGCAGTCTCCAACATTGAACGCCCCTCCGTTAATCGCGCCGCTGGAAATGCGAGGAGCCAGAGTGACGTTACCCTGGCCTACGTAGTAAGTGGTGTCGGTTGAAGCTGCCATGGTCGTGGCTCCATAAAAAAGCCGCTCAAGGCGGCAGGCGTGAAAAAAGCCGCCGAGGTTGCCCAGGGCGGCTTGCAGTGAAACGGTTCAGATCAGATCGATGCGTCGACCGAGAAAAAGAGCGGGTAGATCATCCGGTCGGTGTTGAATGCAGCCAGTTCGTGCGATTCCCAATACCAGCGGTGTCCGCTGGGCGCTGTCGTGCCGTGGATTGCTTTCATGACGGCTTGCAGCAGCGGCAATTGCACCGCAGCCTGATTGGTCGGCTGGAGGTAGAGCGCGACCACGTAGGTCAATAGGGCGTTGATGTTCTGCGACGGCAATCCGATGGCCGGCGCGTTATCTCGCGTGTTCTTGGCCTTCTTGTGCAGAATCCAGGCAGCAGGTAACGCGATCTTTGTTGCGCCTGGATCGGGAAGCGTTCCGCCGAGGATGAAACTGGTCGAGGATGCAAAAGCGGTGACGCCCTGCACCTTCGCCATCAAGTCCTGGCCGCATTCAGCGATCATCTTCGTCCTCAGCGGCCATCACCGCACGATACTTCTCGTCGTTCTCGATGAGCTTCGCCCGGTATTGCTCTTCGGCGCCGAGCAGATAGTCCGCGGCATCATCGGGAAGCTCGATCTCGGCACCAGCCGGGAACTCGACGCCAGCATGTGTGTGATTGCGGAATAGACGGACTGTCTTCATTTGAGGTCTCCGGTGATGATTTTGTACAGGCTTCCGATCAGCCAGTAGAGCGCGCTAATGAGGGCAGTCAGATACCCAAACGCCAGCCCGATCGTGGCGACGACGCAGAACATCATCACTTTCCAGATCAGCAGCAGCGCGAAGATGAGCCTTGTCATGCGTCTCTCGATGTCCCGAATTCGACCCACTCGGCCAGAATCAGCTCGTAGAACGGGAACGTGTGGGTATTCCACCCGAGGAACGGCCGCGCTGGCATGTACTCGGTGCCGTCCTGGAGGTACAGGGCATAGTCCAGATCGCTGCCGATGTCGAGCGTTCCATGAGGCCCATAAAGATGCGTCTCGGCGCGGATACTTCTGAGCAGATCGCCCTCATCGAACAGCAGACCCAGGGCATCGTTCCCCTTTCGCTTGCGGCTCTTGGCGGTCGAGTCCGCCCACGGTTCCCACGGGTTGCCCCACGGCGAATCCTTCTCCGACTGGATGCGTTCCCGGACGTTTTCGACCTCTGACGCTCCGATTCGAGCAAGCACCGGCTGCAAATTCTGGCTGCGCTGCAGCATCATGCCGATCTCGTTCAGGACCAGCGACAGGTCAACTTCAAGCATCTGGGCTATACGGCGTGCAGGCGAGTTGCCAGCCGATCGGCGTATATTCGGCGGCGTCCACTTTCCATGTCCGCGATGATCCGTTATCGGCAACGGAATCGCCATCCCGAATCCCGTTTTGACCGAGCGCGGTGATGGCGGCGTTGAGCGGGAGGTAGACAAGCCATGCCGGCATCGGGGCGCTTGTGTTCGTCGCGCCCCCCTGGAACCCGGCCGGCGCACCGAAGCCTTTGTCGCGCTTCATCTGGATTGACGCAGGGACGTTGCTGACCACGATGGCGATGCCTTGAACCGCCCCGTCGGCTGTCTGCGTCACCGTTCCCGAACTGCGGGTGATGGTCACAGTGAAGGGATAAAGCACGCTCACATGAACACCCTGGCCTTGTACGGTTGGAGCATCGCCTTTGTGTCCGAGTCGAGCACGGTATCCTTGAAGCGCGTCACCGCTCCAGCACCCGTCTTAATGCTCTGGATGTTCCCGTTCAGCTCGGGGAAATTGGCCTGCGCGCTGATGATGTTCGCGCATGCCTGCTTGATTTCATAAGGCAGAGATGCGTATGTCCAGCCAGCGACATAGTGAATCTTGACCTCGGTGTAGTAGGCCAGCAGAACACCGGCAGGCACCCATATCTGCCCGGATTGCGGGTCGATGCTGTTGGCCTGTAGGCTGAACGGTTCCCATGCCGGCGGCCCGCCGAACTTGGACATCACAGCCAGTAGATTGTAGGTGTCCATGTTGCCGAAGCCATCATCGCTTCGCCGCTGATAACCGTACCGGCCTACACCAGACAGCGCATTGGCGATCGGTGTCCGGCTCACTTGGGTGATCGGTCGCCCCTGCGGCATCGTGCGCTGCTCAACGATGGTAAGGCCGGCAGCGAGAACCGCGCTGATGGAGTGCGCGAACTGCACATTGACGAACGTCAGCACTTGGCCCGTGATCGCCTGAACGACGAGGGCTTCCGTTGCCGCAGGCGTTGCGATGTCGGCGATCAGGACCGACCCGGGCGCAATTAGCGATGTCGGTCCCGTCACTGTCGCTTGTACAGCAAGCCCAGGCGCGAGGGCAGTCGTCAGAGTCAGAGAGACGGTAGGCTGGAGCCCGAGCATGTACGCCGGATTCCCGTTTGCGTCAGGAGCCCACAGCAACCCTTCGCGACGGGACAGATAACCGTCGATCAAAGACGACGCCGCATTGACCTGAGCGGTCGTGGCGCTTGTGACGCCGAACGCCGCGAGGTCGGCCCCTTGTAGGTAAGCAGGCATTTACCGGCTCTGCATCAGGACGCCGAAGCCGGTCACGGTGCCGGCGCCCGTGACATTCACGGTGTAGGACAGAAACGGCGCACCATCGGAAACATTGAGGACGCCGGCCACGCCAGCAGACAATGCCTGCGTAAGCGCCGGACCTTGGGGAATCGTGCCAGCAGCATCCAGGTAGCGCTGAACATTTATTGATCCGGTGACCGAATTGGTCGCGCCGACAGCGATCCGCGGATAACCGCCAGACTGGATTACCGCGCTCGTGCCGGGGGCCGTCAGCCCGATCTCGGCGGCGGTGAGATAG
>DAICYU010000410.1 GCA_027311485.1 Acetobacteraceae bacterium | reverse complement strand
CGACGATTTGCTGCAGGAATGGAACTGGAGCGAGCACTTCGCGCCGCAGCCGGAAACGCTGCGTTATCTGAACCATGTGGCGGACCGGTTCGACCTGCGGCGGGACATCCAGTTCAACAGCCGCGTCGTCGAGGCGCACTTCGAGGAGGCCGAGAGGCGGTGGGCTGTGCAGCTGGAGGGGGGCGAACGCTGCTTCGCGCGCTTCCTGATCACCGCTGTCGGACCTTTGTCGGCGTACACGATGCCGCGGATTCCGGGCGTGGCGGATTTCCGTGGCCGGTCCTTCCACACTTACCAATGGCCGCATGAGACGGTGGACTTCAGCGGCAAGCGGGTCGCGGTGATCGGCACCGGCGCGACCGGTGTGCAGGTGATCCAGACCATCGCGCCGCAATGCGGGCAACTGACGGTGTTTCAGCGCACGCCGAACTGGTGCACGCCGCTGCACAACCGCACGATCACCGAGGATGAGCAGCAGCAGATCAAGGCCAACTATCCGGCGATGTTTGAACTGCTGCGGCAGACTCCGGGTTGCTACATCCACAACACCGATCCGCGCGGCACGTTTGAGGTGACGGAGGCGGAGCGGGAGGCGTTCTGGGAAAAGCTGTACAGTGAGCCCGGATTCAGCATCTGGATGGCGAATTTCCGCGACGTGCTGACCGACCCGAAGGCGAACGCGCTGTTCAGCGACTTCGTTGCCCGCAAGATACGGCAACGGGTGAAGGACCCGGCGGTGGCGGACAAGCTGATCCCGAAATGTCACGGTTTCGGCACGCGGCGGGTGCCGCAGGAAACCCGCTATTATGAGGCGTTCAATCTGCCGCACGTGACACTTGTGGATACGAAGGCGACGCCGATCGAGCGCGTCACCGAGACCGGCATCCGGACCAGCGATGCGGATTATGAATTCGACATGATCATTTACGCGACCGGGTTCGACGCGATCACCGGCGCGTTCGACCGGATCGCGTTCCGCGGCACCGGCGGGCAGTTGCTGAAGGACCACTGGGCGGACGGGCCGAAGACGTATCTGGGGCTGATGTCGGCGGGGTTCCCGAACATGCTGACGATTGTCGGGCCGCACAATGCCTCCACCCGCTGCAACATCCCGCGCTGCATCGAGCAGAACGTGGACTGGGTGACGGATCTGCTGCGCTTCGCGCAGGAGCGGGGGATTACGCGGTTCGAGCCGACGGCGGAAGCCGAGGCGGAATGGTCGAAGCATATCGAGGAACTGGCCGCGGGGATGCTGTACACGCAGATTGACTCATGGGCGACGGGCATCAACTCGAACGTCGAGGGGAAGACCGTACGGCGTGTGCTGCAATACCAGGGCGGGGCGCCAGCATACCGGGCGAAGTGCGAGGCGGTGGCGGCGAATGGGTATGCGGGGATGGTGTTGAGCTAGAACCAGCATGTGCAGAGTCGTTGCGGTATACAGTCAGGCGGCGATACCGGTAGCGGGTTGAACCCGTAACGTATGTAACTTCTGGGATCCTGCCGGCGCGCGGGCACCCCGGCAGGCATACGGCCCGCGTGGGAACGAAGCTTCGCCTTCACACACTGGCGGTTCAGCGTCGTGCGTCTATGCTGCCGGCCACCGCGAACGGAGACCCCATGCCCAACGACCTGCTCCCCATCGATCCCGGCGCGCGACGCGCCATCCTTGACGCTGTCACCGCGCTGCAGCCCGATGCCATCGCGCTGTTGCAGACGCTGGTTCGGCACAAAAGCACCCTCGGCCACGAACAGGGCGCCATCAACGAAATGGCGCGGGTGTTCGCGGACCTCGGCCTGCAGCCGCGCCGCGTGCCGGTCGATGTCGACACCCTGAAGGACAAGCCCGGTTTCTCGCCGCCGCTGATCTCCTACGAAGGCCGCGACAACGTGGTGGCCGCGTATCGATGCACGCAGCGGAAAGGGCGGTCGCTGCTGTTGCAGGGGCATGTGGACGTGGTGCCGGAAGGCGCCGCCGATCTGTGGACCACGCCGCCCTATGAGCCCGATATCCGCCAGGGGCGCATGTTCGGCCGCGGCGCCGCCGACATGAAGGCGGGCGTCGTCGCCTATGTCACCGCGTTCCAGGCGATCCAGAAGGCCGGCCTGCGCCCCGCCGCCGATGTGCAACTCGCCGCGGTGATCGAGGAGGAATGCACCGGCAACGGAGCACTGGCGGTCATGCACGCGCTGCCGAAGCCGGATGCCTGCCTGATCCCCGAACCCGGCCCCGGCTACCCGGCGCTGTACGTGGCCGAGGTCGGCGTGGTCTGGGCCTGGGTCACCATCACCGGCAAGCCCGCCCATGTGCGCGACATGCAATCCGGCGTGAACGCGATCGAAGCCGCCTATGTGATCGCCGAGCGGTTCAAGGCGTACGAATCTCGGATGAACCGGGCGGAGAACCGGCATCCGGCCTTCGCGGCGGAAAACCACCCGATCAACGTCAACCTCGGCACGATCGAGGGCGGGGAGTGGAACAGCTCCGTCGCCACGCGCAGCAAAATCGGCTTCCGCATCGGCGTGATGCCCGGCCACCCGGCCGCGGCCGTGAAGGGCGAAATCGAAGCCCTGGTGGACGAAGCCCGCCGTGATCCCCGCCTCTCCGGCGCTCGGCTGGACCTGAGTTTCGCCGGCTTCATGGCCGATGGCGCGATTTTCCCGCCGGACCAGCCGATCAGCCAGGCGGTGTCCCGGTTGCACGCCGACATCACCGGCGGTGACCTGCGGCACTACAACGCGTTGGGCCTGACGGACGCCCGGTTCTACACGCTGTACCAGGGCACGCAGGCCACCTGCTACGGGCCGGATTCGGACAACATCCACGGCATCGATGAAAGCGTCGGCCTGGCGTCGCTGCACGACGTCACCAAGGTGATCGCCCTGACCATCGCCGGCTGGTGCGGGTTGGAACGCGCTTCGTAAATACATCCGTCAGGCGGCCGGTTCCCCCGGCCGTTCCGGGTTTTGCCGAACACGGCCAGCCGCGCTACGCAGAAGAACCGTTGCCGAGAGCCAAGCCGATTCTTCAGCGCCTTGCCCCCTTCCTGTTCGTCCTGCTCTGGAGCTCGTCGTTCATCGCAGCCAAGGAGGGGTTGCGGCATCTGACGCCGCTGCTGTTCGTGGCAATCCGTCTCGCCGGCTGCGCGGTGATCCTGACGGCGCTGATGGTCATCCTGCGCCGGTCCTGGCAGCCGCTGAACCGATGGCGCTGGCTGCACTGCGCCATCGCCGGCGCACTGTTGAACGCGGTTGGCCTGATGGCGCCGCATGTCGGGCTGCTGCTGGCCCCGGCGGGGCAGATTGCGCTGGTGCAGTCGCTGACGCCGCTGCTGACCGCAGCGCTGGGCGTCGTCCTGCTGCATGAGCATCTGCGGCCGCGGCAATGGTTCGGCCTGCTGCTGGGCATGGCCGGCGTCGGGCTGGTCGTCGGTCATGCCGCTTTTGAAAACGCGGCTCGGTTCGACGGGCTGGTGCTGGCGTTCGTCGGCGTCCTCGGGCTGGTTGCCGGCACGTTGCATTTCGGCCGGTTCTGCCGGGACGTGCCACTGCTGCAAAGCGCAACGGCGCAGTTCATCTCCGCCGCCATCGTATCCGCGCTGGGCGCCTGGGTGCTGGAAACGCCGCACGCGGACTGGACGCCGGGGGCGGTCGGCGCCGTGGTGTGGAACACGCTGCTGGTGTCGCTGGGCGGCATGGCACTGTATTTCTACATCCTCGCCCGCGGCACCGCGGCGCGGGCAAGCGCCAATTTCTACCTCGTGCCCGGCACCGCCGCGCTGCTGGCCTGGGTGTTCCTGGGGGAGCAGCCGTCGGTCCTGGCCATCATCGGGCTTCTGGTTGCCTCGGCCGGATGCTGGCTCGTCAGTGCCGTGAACAAAAAAGCGGCAGTGTAGCAGGCGCATTGCCATCCGCCTTTTTGCGGTGCACAACCGTTGCGGTCCTTATATTTCGCAGAGCGAAGCATGCCGCTGCACGTCGCACTGACACACAAGACGTCCTACCAGTACGACCGCCTGGTCGCACTCGGCCCGCAGACCATCCGCCTTCGTCCGGCACCGCAGACGCGAACGCCCATCCTGTCCTACGACCTGAAGATCGCGCCGCAGCCGCACTTCCTGAACTGGCAGCAGGATCCGCAGGGCAATCACCTCGCCCGGGTCGTGTTCCCAGAGAAGGTGGACCGGTTCGAGGTGACGGTGGATCTGGTCGCCGACATGGTGACGGTGAACCCGTTTGACTTCTTCCTGGAGCCGGAGGCGGAAACCTATCCGTTCACCTACGACCCCGTGCTGGATCAGGAACTGGCACCCTTTCGGCGTGCCGAACCAGCCGGGCCGCGACTGTCGGCGCTGCTGGCGGACATTCCGCGGGCGGAGCAGCGCACGGTCGA
>DAICYU010000040.1 GCA_027311485.1 Acetobacteraceae bacterium | reverse complement strand
ATCAGATGCGGCATGCGCGACAGGTCCGCCACCACCGCCTTGCCGCCGATATCCTTGCCCAGCGCCAGCGACAGCCGCCCGGCCGCCTTCAGCACTTCCTCACTGGACAGGATCTCGCTCAGGTAGACGGTTTCGCGCTTGCTGTTCGGCACCTCGATGCCGATCACGTTGCGGCCCGGCACCGTGGCGATGCGCACCGCCGTCACCGACAGGCTGCGCGCCACGTCGTCCGCCAGCCCGATGACGCGGGCGCTGCGGATGCCCGGCGCCGGCACCAGTTCATACAACGTCACCACCGGCCCGGGCCGGATCTCGACGATCTCACCCTGCACGCCGTAGTCGGACAGCACCGTTTCCAGCAGGCGCGCATTGGCCTGCAACGCCTCCTCGCTCATGTCCGTTGTCACCCGGGTCGGCGCCGGTTTCAGCAGGTCCAGCGGCGGGAAATTCCATTCCCCGTCCTGCAGCGGCAGCGGCGATTGCACCGGCTTGCGCGCCGGCGCCGGCGGTTTCGTCACCCGCGCTGAAGACATCCCACCGGATTGCGCCCCACCCGACTGGATCCCGCCCGATGAAGCCTCACCCGGTTGCGCCAGCAACGGCGTGACGCCCGCGTTGCCGACGGACCGGCTGCCGAAGGAAGCGCTGGCAAAGGACGGGCCGCCGCCGGATGCTAGGGACGGGCCGCCGCCCGATGCCGTGATGACCGGCGGGGCCGAACGCTCCGACTCCGCCGCGGACAGGGCGTCCTGCGACGCCGGCTGCCGCCCCATCGGCCGCTGCCGGGATGCCAGGGCCGGCGCCAAGGTTGGCTCCTCGTGCCCCATGTCGCCCTCGGCGCCGCGATGCGCCAGCCGCGTCAGCCAGTCCGTCGCGCCGCTGAAACGCCCGGAATGACGCGACAGCACATCGACCGTGCCGCGCCCGCTGGAAACCGAGAACCGCGCCACCGCCGCCGCCGCGGTGCCGGCACTGCGCCACTCCGACCGCGACAGGCCCAGCGCCAGCAACGTCAGCGCCAGCGCCAGCAGCGCGCTCAACAGCCAGACGCACAGCGCCCCCAGGATGCCGAACAGCGAATGGCCGGCGTTCATGCCCTCGGTCGCCAGGATCTGTCCGATCGATCCGCCCGGCCCGGCCATCACCGGCCACGGGTGCGCCCGGCCCAGCGGCAGCGCCGCGATCACCGCCGCCAGCAATGGCATCGCCGCCAGCAGCGCCGCGATGCGGGCGGCGATGGCGCCCAGGCCGCGGCGCGACGCCAGCCGCCAGCACCAGGCCAGCATTGCGAATCCGGGCAGCACCCCGGCGACTCCGAACCCTTGCAGCAGGATATCGGCCAGCACCGCCCCGCCTTGTCCGGCCAGATTGGTGACATGCCGCGTCGTCGCGGTGTTCAGCGACGGGTCCTGCGGATTGTAGGTCGCCAGCGCGACCAGGATGCCAAGGCCCAGCAGGCCCAGCACAAGGCCGCCAAGTTCGCTGGTGCGCTGCTGCATCAGCGCCTTCAGGGCAGGGGAGGCAAACCGGCGCGGCGGGATGCTTGATGGGCGGGGTGCCATGGTGCGCGTCACCTCGAACGATGCGAATCTTCCAGTGTCACGCGAACTATACAGGGGAAGGCTCTGAAAAATGAAGCAGGATCGCAGGCAGCGCGTGAGCGGTCTTCCAAGCGAAGCGGCCCATGCTAGAACCCGCTCAACTTGATGGAGACATGGTGATGGACGCTGCCACAACAGAACAAACCGCTCCCACCCCGCGCGTTTTCGCCAACGCCCTGCGCTTCCTGGCGATCGACGCGGTGGAGCAGGCGAAGTCCGGCCACCCCGGTATGCCGATGGGCATGGCCGACATCGCCGAGGTCCTGTGGCGCCATCACCTGCGCCATAACCCGGCCGATCCGTCCTGGGCGGACCGGGATCGCTTCGTGCTGTCGAACGGCCACGGCTCGATGCTGCTGTACGGGCTGCTGCACCTGACCGGCTACGACCTGCCGATCGAGGAGCTGAAAAAGTTTCGCCAGCTCCACTCAAAGACTCCCGGCCACCCGGAGCACGGCCTCACCCCCGGCATCGAGACCACCACCGGTCCCCTCGGCCAGGGCCTCGCCACCGCCGTCGGCATGGCGCTGGCGGAACAGCAGATGGCGTATGCCTTCAACCGCCCCGGCCACACGATCGTCGATCACCGCACCTTCGTGTTCTGCGGCGACGGCTGCCTGATGGAGGGTATCTCCCACGAAGCCGGCTCGCTCGCCGGCACGCTGGGCCTGGAAAAGCTGGTCGTCTTCTATGACGACAACGGCATCTCGATCGATGGCCATGTCGAGGGCTGGTTCCGCGACGACACCCCGAAGCGGTTTGAGGCGTATGGCTGGCGCGTGATCCGCGATGTCGACGGCCAGGATGCCGCGGCGCTTGCCCGCGCGGTCGATCAGGCCCTGACGCCAGCCGGCAAGCCGACTTTGGTGTGCTGCAAGACCACGATCGGCTTCGGCGCCCCCAAGCTGGCCGGCACGCACGAGTCGCACGGCGCGCCGCTGGGTGCCGCGGAAGTCGCCGCGACCCGGCAGGCGCTGGGCTGGAGCTACGGTCCGTTCGAAATCCCCGCCGACATCCGCGCCGCCTGGGATGCCCGTCAGGCCGGCGCCGCCCGCCAGGCGGAATGGGAGTCCCGCTTCGCCGCCTATGCCAAGGCCTTCCCGGCCGAAGCCGCCGAATTCCGCCGCCGCATGGCCGGCACGCTGACGGCCGATTTCGCCGCCCGCGCCGATGCCGTGATCGCCGATGCCGCCGCCATGACCGATGCCATCGCCACCCGCAAGGCATCCCAGGTGGCGATCCAGGCCTTCGCCGCCTTCGTGCCGGAGTTCCTGGGCGGATCGGCCGACCTGACCGGGTCCAACCTGACCAACTGGAAGGGTTGCATCTCCATCGAGCATGGCAAGCCCGGCAACTATCTGCACTATGGCGTGCGGGAGTTCGGCATGGCCGCAGCGCTGTCCGGCATCGCCCTGCACGGCGGGTTGATCCCGTTCGGCGGCACGTTCCTGGTGTTCTCGGACTATGCCCGCAATGCCATCCGCCTGGCGGCGCTGATGCGGCTGCGCGCGATCTACGTGTTGACGCATGACAGCATCGGCCTGGGCGAGGACGGCCCCACCCACCAGCCGGTCGAGCACGCGGCCGCCCTGCGCCTGATCCCCGGCCTGGATGTCTGGCGCCCCTGCGACATGCTGGAAACCGCCGTCGCCTGGCGCAGCGCGCTGGAGCGGGTGGACGGCCCCAGCGCCCTGCTGCTGTCACGCCAGAACCTGCCGCAGCACGGCGGCGGCACCGAACGGGCGGCCTTGGCCGCGCGCGGGGGCTACATCCTGGCGGACACCGACGGCACGCCGGACCTCGTGCTGATCGCCACCGGGTCCGAGGTCGCGCTGGCCACCGGCGCCCGCGACCTGCTGGCGCAGCGCGGCATCAAGGCGCGCGTCGTCTCCATGCCCGCTACCACCGTGTTCGACCGGCAGGACCAGGCGTGGCGTGACCATGTCCTGCTGCCGGGCGTCCGCCGCGTGGCGGTGGAAGCCGCATCGAGCATGCCGTGGTTCAAATATGTCGGTCTGGATGGCGCCGTGGTCGGGCTGGACCGCTTCGGCGAGTCGGCCCCCGGCGGCACGGTGATGAAGTATTTCGGCTTCACCGCGGAGAACGTGGCCGAGGTCGCTGCCCGCCTCCGCTGATCACCGGACCTCTGAGTGTCATCCCGGGCGGTGGATGATCCCTCCGCCCGGGTCACGCAGGGGTGATGTGCCGGGGGACCCGCCACCACCATTGCGCTCTGGAAGATGATAACGAACCCGTCGTATCTGTCGTGATGCGCTGGGTTTTCGCGTTTACTTATCAGCCAGCGTACCTGTTTCCGACAGTGTGCCTTTATTGCTGCAGAAATACTTGAATTCAGAAGGAAGCCAATATGATTGGCGTGTCCGACGCGCTGAACGCCGCCGAAAAAATTCTGTTGTCGCAGGTCCGCGTGACGCCGACCGGCATCACCGCGGCCGAGATCATGGTCGATCCATCCAACCTGCATGGCCACCAGGGAAACAACGACGTCTACATCCTCAACCGGTCCGGCGACAATTTCCAGCTGTTCCGAAGCCATGACGATATCACCTTCATTCACGGCCCGGGGCAGATGGCCAGCTACTGGGGCTGCGCCAACATGTCGATCTATGACGACGGTATCGGAACGGTTCTGCGCTTCAGCGAACTCGCCGGACATCCGGTCAATGTCTATGGCTTCGGTAACGACGTGACAGCAAAGGTGGTGATCTACAACCCGACCGCCAACGATCTGTGGCTACGCCCGGATGGGCATGGCGGGACGATGCTTGGCAGTATCGACTTCGTCGGCGCAATCCTGGCGCCGACCCGGATCAGCGTCGTCCATACCCCGACAAGCCCCTCCTTGGGTGGGCTGATCTAAGCCGGGTTTGTCGGCGGGACCGGGGTTTGCCGGCGCCGGCAAACCCCGTCCGGCAAACCCCGTCCGGCAAACCCCGTCCGGCAAACCCCGCCCGGCAATCAGAAATTCAGCTTCAGCCCCGGCGTCGGCCATTGCATCGTGGCCAGTTGGCCCGCATCCGACAGCGTGATGTAGGCCGTCCGCCGATCCGGCCCGCCGAAGCAGATGTTGGTCGGGTAGATATCAGGCATTTTCACCGCCCGTACGATATCGCCCGCCGGCGAGATTTCCGTGATGAAACCGGTGTTGAGCGTGGCTACGGCGATATTGCCGTTCTTCAGCACCGCCAGGCTGTCGAACCGCGCGTTCTGCGGCAGCCCGCAGATGACGCGCCCGCTGTGATGCACATGCGGCGGCGGCCTGCGCAGCACGCCCGGTGCCTCGATATCGAAGGCCCAAAGCCGAGCGCCTTCGGTGTCTGCGGCGTAGAGGGTTTTTCCGTCGGGCGAGAGGCCGCAGCCGTTCGGGCTGAGGATCGGATAGGCGATTTCGGTGATCTTCGATCCGTCCGGCAGTGCGTAGTAGAGGCCGCCGTGATCGCGATGCCGGGCATAGCGCTTGCCAAGGTCGGTGAAGTAGAAGCCGCCGTGCACGTCGAACACCAGATCGTTCGGTGCTGACAGCTTATGGCCGTTCACCTCGGTGTAGAGGGTCTTTGCCTCGCCGGTCTTGGGATCGACGCGCTGGATGTAGCCGAACTTGTAGTCCGGGTGCGGCGCCACGCCCATCGAGTAGCCCTCGACGTAGCGGCTGCCGCCATTGTTGCACAGATACAGCGCGCCGTCCGGTCCGAACGCCAGCCCGTTCGGGCCGCCGCCGCAGCGCGAGAACACGCTGGCCTTGCCATCCGGCGTGACGCGGGAGAGTTGGTTGTTGCGGATCTCGGTCAGGATGATGGCACCGTCCGGGCACACCACCGGCCCTTCCGGAAAGCCGAATCCACTGGCGAGAATGGTGACGTCGCTCATTGGTGCCGTTTCCCCTGTTGTTGTCGGTGGGGCAGTGTCGCCTGAATGGGCGCTGCGTCAAGGAAGGCGGCGGGTGACTGTGGGCTTCCGCAAACAGGCTGCCGCAATGGCCCGCCGCGCACCTCGCCCGCACGTATCCGCTCAGTGATGCACCGGCCGCTTGTCTGCCGGCTCGCATCGCCTACCTACCCCGCACGAAGGCCGGGGATGCAGGACCAATCACCATGCGACAGCCGACTTGCCCCACGACGCACACAGGTGCCGCCGCGTCAGCGCTCGACAAGGCAACGGCCGGGATGCGCCGCAGAGCGCTTCTGGCCGGCGGAGTCCTTCTGGCGCTCGCCGGCTGTGCCGCTCCGGCCCCGGTAGCACTGGACCCCGACACGAAGCTGCAGCTTGCCCGCATCCAGCAATACCTCAACAGCGTGCACACCCTGCGCGCCAGCGTCCTGCAGGAGGCACCGAACGGCGACGTCACCCAGGGGGTGGTCTGGATGGACCGCCCGGGACGCCTGCGCCTGCAGGACGATCCGCCCAGCCAGGTCACGCTGATCGCAGCTGACGGGCAGGTCCTGCTGTATGACGGCGCAACCGGCGCCACCACGCGCATGCCGCTGGCGCGCACGCCGCTGGCGATGCTGCTGGCCCCGCAGATCACGCTATCCGGCCCGGTCACGGTGACGGCGTTCCAGCACCTGCCGGGGGAGCTGCGGGTCACCATCGTTGACACCAAGCATCCGGGCCAGGGCTCGCTGACTCTGACATTCCAGGACAACCCGATCGCGCTGCGCGACGTCAGGATGGTGGACGCGCGGGGCAACACGAACCGCCTGATGCTCAGGACGGTGCAAACCGGGATCACCCCGCCGCCCGGCCTGTTTCGGCTGTCATCGAACGTGGCCTCCTGACCGTCCGGCCGCCGGCGACGCAGCCCCACGGGTCGGCGGCCACCGGCCTCATCCGCCACCCTTGGCGCGCACGCGGCCCAGACCTTACGCCCGCGCCCCTTGCCGTCCGGTTTGCATGCCCGCAATCTGCCCCTTCGGACGGGAGGACCCATGAACATCGAGATCATCTGCACCGGCGATGAGGTGCTGACCGGCAAGATCACCAATACCAATTTCTCCTACATGGCCCAAAAGCTGGAGGATGTCGGCCTGTCCGTCCGTTGGGGCACCACCGTCGGCGATGACCGTGAAACCCTGCTCGCCGCCTTCCGCCAGGCCGGGGAGCGTGCCGACGCGGTGATCGTCAACGGCGGCCTTGGTCCCACCGTGGACGATCTGTCGCAGGAAATCGCCGCCCAGGCTGCCGGCGTCGAACTCGTGCTGCACGAGGAATGGCTGGCCAAGATGCAGGACTTCTTCAGCAAGCGGTCCCGCACCATGCCGCCCAACAACGTCAAGCAGGCGATGCTGCCCGCCACGGCCGAGATGCTGGACAACCCGATCGGCACCGCCTGCGGCTTCGCGGTGGACATCGGCAAGGCCCGCTTCTTTTTCACCCCCGGCGTGCCCCGCGAACTCCGCCGCATGCTGGAGGAGCAGGTGGTCCCCCGCATCCTCGCCCGGTCCGGCGCCCCGACCGCGATCCACCTGAAGCGCTTCCACTCCTACGGCCTCGGCGAATCCCACGTCGATCAGCTGCTCACCGGCCTGGAAGCCCTCGATCCCACCGGCGGCGTCAAGCTGGGCTTTCGCGCCCACTACCCGCAGCTGGAAACCAAGCTGACGGTCCGCGGCACCGACATGGACGACGTCCACCGCAAGCTCGCCCCGGTCACCGCCGAAGTCCGCAAGCGCCTGGGCAACTTCATCATCGCCGAGGACGACCAGACCCTCGAAGGCGTCATCCTCAAGGCCCTGTCCGCGCAGGATGGCACCCTGAGCGTTGTCGAAACCTTCACCGCCGGCCAGATCGCCGCCCGCATCGCGCATATGCCGGGCGCCGAGACAGTGTTCCGCCACGGCACCGTCACCCGCCAGCTGGACCATCTGTTCGGGGTGACGGTGCCGCCACACCTCGACCAGGACACCACCGAAGCCGTCGTCCGCGCCGCGCGGGAGCAGACCGGCGCCACCCACGCGCTCGCGGTGCTGATCGAACTCGATGACGGCGCCGACCGGATCGATTTCGGCGGCACCATCTGGATCGGCATCGCCACCGCCGGGCGCAGTGAATTCCGCCGCTCCCGCATCCTCGGCGGGCGCGAATGGGTCCGCCTTGGCGCCGTGGAGCTGGGCATGGACTGCCTGCGCCGCTTCCTGCAAGGCCTGCCCGTCGTCGAACGGATTGATTTCGAGAAGACCTGATGTTCCGCAACCGCGACGTCGACTCGCCCTATGCCTGGCTGCGCCTTGGCATCTCCATTCTGTTGTCCGCCATCGGCTGCGTCGGCATGTGGTCCGTCGTCGTCGTCCTGCCGGCCGTGCAGACCACGTTCCACGTGGACCGCGCCGCCGCGTCGATGCCGTTTACCCTGACCATGATCGGCTTCGGCGTCGGCGGCGTCGTCATGGGGCGCCTCGCCGACCGGTTCGGCGTCATGCTGCCGCTGCTGATCGGCGCCGTCTCCCTGGGCGTCGGCTACTTCCTGGCATCGCTGTCCCACGGCCTGACCGAGTTTTCCGCCGCCTACCTGCTGATTGGCCTGTTCGGCGTGGCGGCCACCTACGTGCCCTTGATCGCCGACGTCTCACACTGGTTCGAGCGCCGCCGGGGCATCGCCGTCGCGCTCTGCGCCTCGGGCAACTACATCGCCGGCTCATTCTGGCCGCCGCTGATCGAGACCCTGAATCGCGCGCAGGGCTGGCGCGCCACGCATGTCACGGTGGCGATCCTCTGCCTCACGGTCATGCCGCTGCTGGCCTTGCTGCTGCGCGGCCGTCCGCCGGTGCATACGGCGGAACGGGCCGCCGCCGCCGTCGCCGTCAACCGCCGGATCGACCTGCCTCCTGGCGTGCTGCAAACCCTGCTGGCGATCGCCGGGCTGGCCTGCTGCGTGGCGATGTCCATGCCGCAGGTCCACATCGTCGCCTATTGCAGCGACCTCGGCTACGGCGCCATCCGGGGTGCCGAGATGCTGTCGCTGATGCTGGGGTTCGGCATCATCAGCCGCATCGGCTCCGGCTTCCTCGCCGACCGGCTGGGCGGCGTGGCGACGCTTGCCATCGGTTCGGCCGCGCAGATGCTGGCGCTGATCCTGTACATGTTGAGTGACGGGCTGACCTCGCTATACGTGATCTCCGCCCTGTTCGGCCTGTTCCAGGGCGGCCTCGTGCCCAGCTACCCGATCATCATCCGCGAGAGCTTTCCCGTACAGCAGGCCGGCACGCGGGTCGGTATCGTCATCATGATGACCCTGCTCGGCATGGCGCTGGGTGGCTGGCTGTCAGGCGTCATCTTCGACATGACCGGCTCCTACCGCATCGCCTTCGCCAACGGGGTCGCCTGGAATGCCCTGAACCTGCTGATCGCCCTCTATCTGCTCGCCCGGTCGCCCTTCATCGTACGCCGGTCGGCCACAGCACGACACGCAGGGTCTGCAGCAGAATGACCAGATCGAACAGGATCGAGAAGTTCTTCACATAATACAGGTCGTAGCTGAGCTTTGAGCGCGCGTCATCGATCGAGGCGCCGTAGGGGTAGTTGATCTGCGCCCAGCCGGTCAGCCCCGCCTTGACCATGTGCCGCTCGTTATAAAGCGGCAGCTTGGCCGCCAGTTCGGCAACGAACACCGGACGCTCCGGCCGCGGGCCGACAAAGGACATCTCGCCCCGCAGGATGTTCACCAGCTGCGGCAGCTCATCGATCCGGCTGCGCCGCAGGAAGCTGCCCGCCCGGGTGATGCGGCTGTCCCGCTCCGCCGCCCAGACCGCCCCGCGCGCCTCGGCATCCACCCGCATCGTGCGCAGTTTCATGATCCGGAACACCCTGCCGTCCTGCGTCACCCGTTCCTGCCGGTACAGTACCGGCCCCGGGTCCCCCAGGCGGATCGCGATCATGCCGCCCAGGATCAGCGGCGCGGTCAGCAACAGGGCCACGACGCTGGCGACAAGGTCGAAGGCGCGCTTCAGGAACCGGTCCAGCGGACCGAACGTGAACCCTTCAGAATACACCAGCCAGCCGAGTTCGATCCGCTTCAGGTCGATGCGGCGGATTTCCCGCTCCACGAAGGTCAGGTAGTCGATCACAGGGTAACCGGCCTTCTTGCAGTCCAGCAGCCGCTCCAGGTTCATCCCCCGCCGCTCGTCCGGGGCGACGATGATCAGGTCGGCGCGGACCTCGGCGGCGATGGCGGCGATATCGAAATCGGGTGCCCGCACGATCTGGTCCAGCCGTTCCTCCGCCAGCCGGGCGTCGATGGGTGGTTGCGACGGATCATGCACCAGGGTCACGTCGTCATGCAGGCTGTTGCCCTCCCGTCCCAGAATCAGCATCAGCTCCCACGCACGCTGCCCGGTGCCGATGATCAGCAGCCGGCGGCGCAACACGTGCCGCCGCACCATGACATCGACGAGCATGCGCGCCAGGAACGCCAGGATGGTGAACGTGACAACCGCCAGCGCGAACACCCTGGCCTGGTCACGCTGCCCCATTGCGTGCGACCCCGCCGCCGCGGCGCCGTAGAAGATGGATGTCAGCAGCGCCAGGGCCGCGCCCATACCCACCACCAACGGCACCCGGGTCAGCGATTGCTTCAGGTTCAGGATGGCGTCCCGCCGGTACAGCCCCATCGCGAACAGCAGCAGAAGGTCGCACAACGGGTAAACGATGCCCCTGACGTCACCATGGACATTGAACAGCGACATCGACGCCGGGCGGTCCAGCCAGGTTGCCACGGGCCAGAGGGTTGCCAGAACCGCAATATCCAGAACGCACAGCACCGCGCCCGTGGTGATTTTTGACATGCTCGGCATCAACCCGATCCGATCCCGCCTGATTCCTTGTGCATACAACCCTCACGGGATTTTGCTATCAGAACAGATGCCCATCCGGCACGGGAATTTTCTGCCGACCCGCTGTGATGGGGTGCGATGACCCAGGGCGGCGCGACCTGGCGGCGGGATTGGCGTGTCCCGACAGGTTGAACCACGACCGGCACGAACCGCCGGTCCAGCCGCAGCCACAGACGGCCTACCTTACTACCATGGCGAGCAGGCTGATCACTGGGATTGCCATCTGCACCGGCCGCAGTCGGGCGAAGAACAGGGACGTCTCATTTCGCCGGGCGGCGATGGGGTCCAGCACGGCGATGCTCAGATAACCGAGCAGCAGCGGCACCGGCGCCAGCGGTCCGGGGAGTAGCGGCAATGCCACAAGGCCCAGTGCGAACAGCCACAGCATCGTCAGGATCTGCGCCACGGTCGGGCCGGCCGGGGTGCGGAAGCTGACGCCGCGGCGCACCCCCGACAGGAATAGCAGGATCGCGCTGCCCCACATCAGCGCGGCACCCCGCGCCAGCCCGCTTCCCGGTTCAGGCAGGACCCATGTCAGGATGGCACCCGCCGCCAGCGGTATCATCGCACCGAAACCAAGCAGCAGGCTTAATGCCGGAACCTGCCGAGGCTCCGTGACTGTAAAGGTGCGTGTGTCCGCCATGAACCGCCAACGTCCGCCTGGGCGTCCGGTTCACGACAACCCTGGGACGCAGGCCGGGGCAGCAGGGACTGCCATCCGGATTAACGTAACAAGTGTAACGTATCCATCAAACACGAGAATGTCATACGCTATACTGTCATTTTTCACGCCTTATAACCATACGTGGGCAAAATCAGGCCAATCGTGATTAGTTTGAGTTCGTGTATTCAGCTAATCTCATTTCCATACTGTTCCACTTCTGTGCGATCCTTTCCCGTTTGGGTTGCACCTCCATGGAGTCTGGCCGTGATGCGTCTCAGTCCAGAGATGGTCGCACGTTACCGCGAGCAAGGCTTTCTGACCTTCGATACGGGCCTTCCCCAGGCCGAAATCGCGGCTCTGCGCGACACACTTCTCAGTCTACACCGCCGCAATGTCGGCTTCGAGGAAGGCGCCTTGTTCGACGCCCTCGGCGTTGATGACGGTACAGCTCCCGCGCGCTTTCCGCAGATCCTGCATCCGCGGTCGTTTGCGCCGGAACTCACCGGCGTCGGCTTCTTCCAGATTGCACGCTCGATCGCCGAGCAGTTGCTTGGCAGTGATGTTCGCTTCAAGGCGGACATTTCGCTGATGAAGCCGGCCGTGATCGGTGAAGCCACGCCATGGCACCAGGATGAGGCGTTCCAGGATCCGTCTTTCGACTACGACGAAATCAGCTTCTGGCTGGCGTTGCAGCCGACCGATGAGGCCAATAGCTGCATGGCCTACGTTCCCGGGTCCCACAAGGGACCGGTCCTGCCGCATGACTTCCCCGGCGGTGACGCTCGCATTCATGCGCTGGAGTGCGTCAGCGGCTTCGATCCGAAGCAGGCAGTGTCCTGCCCGCTGCCGGCCGGAGGGTGTGTCATCCATAACGGCCGCACGGTGCATGGCGCCGGCCCGAACGTGTCGGACCGGGAGCGGCTGGCCTATGTCATGATCTTCGACCGCGTGCCGACCCCCGCGCGCAC
The DNA here is from genome assembly GCA_027311485.1 of Acetobacteraceae bacterium. Classification (GTDB taxonomy): domain Bacteria; phylum Pseudomonadota; class Alphaproteobacteria; order Acetobacterales; family Acetobacteraceae; genus Rhodopila. The sequence goes on along the minus strand of DAICYU010000040.1, from coordinate 1,958 downwards.
CCCGCGGGAGTTCCCCTGGCGGGCGAAGCACCGGACCGCGCGCGCGGCGCGGGAGCGTGAGTGGCGTCGCCATGGCGGCTTGCTGGTACATCTGTGGCGCCAGCGGTCACGCGTGCGCATGACCAACCTGCGGACCCTGGTGTTCGACCTGCGCCGCGCCGCGCGGGCGGTGCGCCGGCTGTGCCTGACGGAGTGATCCTGCCGGCTGGGTAACACGGCTGGCGGCTTGATCCGCGCCGGGCGGGCGACCCGGCCGGCGAATGGATCGGGCTGCGGCGGCAATCAGCCTCTCGACGGCGCGGCCTGCGGGGGCCATCTGTAGGGGCCACGGTTCTCCTGTCCCCCCCCCGGAAGCGTCCCTGGACGTTCTTCCGGCAGCCCGCCAGAAAGCCCGTCTCATGTCGCAGACCCTTCTTCGCCCGCCGCCCGTGCTGTTCATGCCGCAGAAGCAGCCGGCCAAGCCGATGACACGTCCCCTGAAGGTCGTGTCCGAATACCAGCCCGCCGGCGACCAGCCCACCGCCATCGCCGAACTGGTGCGTGGTGTGCGGGCGGCGGAGCGCGACCAGGTGCTGCTGGGCGTCACCGGCTCGGGCAAGACCTTCACCATGGCCAAGGTGATCGAGGCAGTGCAGAAGCCCGCCCTGATCCTGGCGCCGAACAAGACCCTGGCCGCCCAGCTGTATGGCGAGATGAAGGGCTTCTTTCCCGACAACGCGGTGGAATATTTCGTCAGCTACTACGACTACTATCAGCCGGAAGCCTACGTCCCGCGCACCGACACCTATATCGAAAAAGACGCCCAGATCAATGAGCAGATCGACCGCATGCGCCACGCCGCGACGCAGTCGCTGCTGGAGCGGAACGACGTCATCGTCGTCGCCTCGGTGTCCTGCATCTACGGTATCGGCTCGGTTGAAACCTACGCCAAGATGGTCGCGAAGCTTGAGGTCGGCGGCCGGATCGACCGTGACCTGCTGGCCAAGGCGCTGGTCGACCTGCAATACCGCCGCAACGATACCGCCTTCCAGCGCGGGTCATTCCGCCTGCGTGGCGAAACCGTCGATATCTTCCCCAGCCATTATGAGGACCGCGCCTGGCGCGTCACGCTGTTTGGCGACGAAATCGAAACGATCAACGAATTCGACCCGCTGACCGGGGAGAAGACCGCCGACCTGCAGCACATCACCGTCTACGCCAACAGCCACTATGTCACGCCACGTCCGACGCTGACCCAGGCCATCCGCGACATCAAGATCGAGCTGAAGGAGCGTCTGGCGGAGCTGAACGCCCAGGGCAAGCTGCTGGAGGCACAGCGGCTGGAGCAGCGCACGACCTTCGACATCGAAATGATGGAAACGACCGGTTCCTGCAAGGGGATCGAGAACTACTCCCGCTACCTGTCGGGCCGGAACCCGGGCGACCCGCCGCCGACCCTGTTCGAATACCTGCCGGAAAACGCCCTGCTGGTCGTCGATGAAAGCCACGTCACCGTGCCGCAGATCGGCGGCATGTACCGCGGCGACTTCAACCGCAAGACCGTGCTGTCCGAATTCGGCTTCCGCCTGCCGTCCTGCATCGACAACCGGCCGTTGAAGTTCGAGGAATGGGAACGCTTCCGCCCGATGTCGGTCTTCGTCTCCGCCACGCCCGGCCCGTGGGAGCTGGAGCGCACCGGCGGCGCCTTCGCTGAACAGGTCATCCGCCCCACCGGCCTGGTCGATCCCGTTACCGAGATCCGCCCGGTGGAATACCAGGTCGATGACCTTCTGGGTGAGGTCAAGGCCGTCGCCGCCCGCGGCGGCCGCACCCTGGTCACCACCCTGACCAAGCGGATGGCCGAGCAACTGACGGATTATCTGACCGAGCAGGGCGTGAAGGTGCGGTATTTGCACTCCGACATCGACACGCTGGAGCGGATCGAGATCATTCGCGACCTGCGTCTGGGCGTGTTCGAC